>CAZNTS010000168.1:0-14340 GCA_964576045.1 uncultured Nitrospiraceae bacterium
GAGCAGGCAATACATTTCTAGTATCAATACGCAGCCAGATGGAAAAGCTGACCCCCCCGCTAAATAAGTCTATCGCGCGGTAAAGTCTGCTAAGCAGGATGCACTCTCCGTATAATGTCGGTAAAGGCTAATTGTTCTGACCTATGAAACTGTCCGAATGCTTCTCCCAAAAGGAAGAAGACCAATTTAACCCATCGTAAAGAGAGAGCCGTTTAAGTCCCTGCCTTGAACCCTGGACATCCTTCAAATCCCTTACACCCTGCTTTTCTAAGGCGGCATTCGGCATTGACACAAATACCGGCATCTTTCAATATGCCACGGCACGGATATTCCACATTACGAATTTTCCCCATGATAGTTCCAGGCTTGGTTTGATGGACTATCACCAGAAATCGCTTTATGTTCATAGTCGGCAAAAAGAGTGCCAATAAATCATAACGGATGTCCTTGATCAATTTGAGCTCCTCAGTCACTCTGGGACCCTTGCTCAGGATAAGCCTTCCACCATTTCTCACATGTGAATACACTTTCTTCACGAATTCTCTTATATTAAAAAGCGCCCTTGTGACCGCAACGTCAACCGTTAATGACCCTGCGTCCTCGACTCTCCTTTCCACCACCTCGATTCCGTCTAGCCCAAGAACTCCAATGATATGTCTCAGGAACCCCACTTTTTTTCTCGATGGTTCCAGAAGGTACATCTTGACGTCGGGCCTCATGATCTTTATCGGTATGCCAGGGAATCCTGCCCCGCTCCCGACATCCATCACGCTTATCTTCCCCTCGGGCATCGCCTTCAAGTATAGTAATGAGTCCAGAAAGTGTTTTACGACTATATCCTCGTCAGTCTTTAGAGAAGTTAGGTTATAAGCCTTGTTCCACTTCTTCAGCTCCGCGAGATAAGTCAAGAATGAGCTCACCTGTGTAGTCGTGTGCTCCAAGAATAACTCATTCAATCCTTTCTTCAGAAGAGATTCAGCTGACGACAACGCAGAGCGCATCTATGTATGCATCTCCTTCAGAGCACACAGAGGGCGGTAAGGAAAAGAATTATTGTATGAAACCTCATAAGAAAGACATAGTGAAAGATCTTCGGAAGACCCTAATATCAGGCAGAAACTATGCAATATTAATATCATGTCAATTAGAAAAGTTCTGGAACTTCATGGCCCGCATGTTTATTGCAGTGTTTAATTTGTCTGGCTACCGTTTCTCAGGCGTCAATCGCCTTACGCCTGCCTTTTTCAATAGCAATCAGAAGCAGCGATATAGCGGCTGGCGTGATTCCCGGGATCCTACTCGCCTGCCCGATACTTTCGGGCCTTATCTCTATAAGCTTCAATACTATCTCTCTTGACAGTCCGCTAATGGAGGCATAGTCAATGCCTCCTGGAATCTTCTTTTCATCCATCCTCACCAGCTTTTCCGCCATATCTTTCTGCCTTAGTATATAGCCTTCATACTTTACTTCGATCTCGATCTCCCTGCAAATCTCATCCGACAATCCTCCTTGCGGTGGAGAGAACTTTCTTATGAACTCATACCCGATCTCCGGTCTCTTAAGCAACTGTTCCAATGACGCATCCTCCTTAAGGGGCGCTGTCCCCAGCGCAGCCAATTCCGCATTGATCAGTGAAGGCTTAAGCCTGATTTTCCTGAGGCGCAACATCTCCTCTTCCATGTACTCCTTCTTCGCCCGGAACTTCCTGTACGAGTTGCCATCTTGAAGACCGATGAGATGCCCCTTCTCAATCAAGCGTGAGTCGGCATTATCGTGGCGTAGAAGAAGTCTGTATTCCGCCCTGGAAGTGAACATCCTGTAAGGTTCATTCGTCCCCCTTGTCACCAAGTCGTCAATCAATACACCGGTGTATGCCTCATGTCTGCCTAGCACAAGTGGTGCCTCGCGCTGAAGTTTCAGGCTAGCATTGATACCTGCCATGAGTCCCTGGGCCGCTGCCTCCTCATAGCCCGAAGTGCCGTTAATCTGTCCGGCGAGGAACAGTCCGCCTACGCATTTAGCCTCAAGAGTGTGTTTCAGCTGCGTTGGGTAGATAAAGTCATACTCAATCGCATACGCAGGCCGCATTATTTCAGCATTCTCGAGTCCGTGGATAGTCCTCACAAGCCTCACTTGCACGTCGTAAGGCAGACTTGTCGAAATCCCGTTTGCATAATACTCCTTTGTATCAATGCCCTCAGGTTCAAGAAATACCTGATGCCTTTCCCGTTCGGAAAACCTCACTACCTTGTCCTCAATCGATGGGCAGTAGCGGGGGCCAACGGATTTTATCTTTCCACTGTAAAGAGGGGAACGGTTAAGGTTTTCACGTATCACCCCGTGAGTCTCACTGTTCGTGTATGTGATATAGCAGGGCAGCTGTGGGTTCATAATACGTTCTGTGCTGTAAGAAAATGGCAGTGGAGGCTCGTCTCCATACTGAGGTGTCGTCCGCGAAAAATCAATGGTATTCGCATCGAGCCTGGGCGGTGTACCCGTTTTGAGCCTGCCTATTCCTAACCCAAGTTCCCTCAACGAGTCAGACAGGCCCACAGAAGGAAACTCCCCTGCTCTTCCAGAGGGAAAATTATCGAACCCAATATGGATCAGCCCTTTCAGAAACGTCCCTGTTGTCACGACAACAGCCCTAGCTCCATAAAAGATGCCCAAGGAGGTAAGAACGCCCCTTACCCTTCCATTTTCTGCAACAACTTTCTCGATACTCGCTTGTTTTACTAAAAGCCTCTGCTCGGACTCAAGCACCTTCCTCATGCAAAGCCGATAAAGGACCCTGTCGGCTTGCGCTCTTAAAGACCAGACAGCAGGGCCCTTCGATCTGTTGAGCATCCTAAACTGTATCCCGGCCTTGTCCGTGTTCTTTGCCATCTCCCCGCCGAGTGCATCAATCTCTCTCACAAGATGTCCCTTTGCAAGGCCTCCAATGGCAGGATTGCATGACATCTGGGCAATAGTGTCGAGATTCATTGTGAAGACACAAGTGCTCATGCCCATCCGGGCGGCTGCTAGCGCTGCCTCGCATCCAGCGTGGCCCGCACCGATAACAATCACGTCATATTCGGAATCAGTAATCATGATTTATCTACAGTTTCGGAAGTGTCTCTCCTAAGAGAATAAGACTTGAAAGAGTCGGATCAGAGCCCTCGTTTCCTGAGAAGACAGACCGCATAGGCTGCGATCCCCTCTTCACGCCCCACAAAGCCCATGCCCTCATCAGTCTTGGCCTTGATATTTATCACAGCCTGCGGTATATTGGCTTTGGATATTGCCTCTTTCATGGATTCTATATGCGGCGCAAGCTTGGGTCTTTCGGTTATCACTATCGAGTCTATCCATGCCGTTTCAAAACCGTTCTCACTTGCGACTTCTACAATATGCTTGAGCATTTCCACGCTTGCTGCGTCCTTCCATCTGGGATCTGTATCAGAGAAGTGTTTCCCGATGTCACCCATTCCTAAAGCGCCTATAAGAGAGTCGGTAATGGCATGGCAGAGCACGTCCCCGTCCGAGTGGCCAAGGAGTCCTTTTTCAAACGGGATCACAATACCCCCGAGGACGAGCTGTCTGCCCTGAACAAGCCGGTGCGAATCATATCCGACACCGATCCTAATCATTTGGCCAGCGCGCGCCGCTTTAGCAAGGCCTCCACGACCGTAACGTCTTCCGGTGTCGTAATCTTCATATTCGAGTATGAACTCATGATAACTTTGACCTTTCCCCCGTTTCTTTCGATAAGAGCAGCATCGTCAGTGGAGTAAAACTTCTCCTCCATGGCCAATTCATACGCCTTCATCAGAGACCCGTAAAGAAAAAGCTGCGGTGTGTGAATGGCCCACACGGTTTCGCGCCTCAATGTTTTCTTCACCAGACCGTCCTGCACCTCTTTAATCGTGTCTTTCACCGGAACCCCTACTACGACTCCGTCAAAACCATTAACGTTCCTGATCGTTGTCCTCACGATCCCGCCATCGACCAGCGGTCTAGCACCATCATGGATAAGCACCATGTCTGCTTTGCCTTTCAGTAACTTGAGCCCATGGTACACGGAGTCCTGTCTCTCTTCTCCGCCTGGAGCGATTCTCTTGATTTTTGAAAGGCTGTACTGTTCGAAGATCTCGATCCCCTTTTCCATATCCTGCTTTTTGAGCACAGGGATGACTTCTTCGATCTCGCCCAGCTTTTCAAAAACTTCTAGACACCATACGATGAGGGGCTTATCCAGAAGGGGATGAAACGGCTTGTTCGTACCAGGGCCAAATCTCGTTCCAAAACCGGCTGCCGGTACAATCGCAATCACATTTCTTTTCATTGGCTCATAGCACAGGTTTATTTAACAGCCTTGAATTCTTCCCTTTCGTATTCATCCTTCGGTTTAGAAAATATCATCCTGCCGGCGGTCGTCTGCAGCACACTGGTAACCGACACTTCGGCGTTCTTTCCAATGAGTCTTCTTCCGTTTTCAACCACCACCATTGTGCCGTCATCCAGATATGCGACGCCCTGATTGTATTCCTTCCCTTCCTTAATTACAAAGATCCTCAAAGTCTCGCCCGGAAGAACAACAGGTTTTAGCGCGTTGGCAAGCTCATTTATATTCAGCACAGTAACCCCCTGAAGTTCTGCCACCTTATTGAGATTGAAATCGTTAGTGATTACCTTTGCGTCATGAACCCTGGCAAGGGCTACAAGTTTTGAATCAACCTCCTTGATCTTAGGAAAGTCTTCGTCGGTTATCCTCACGTTTATATGAGCCATCTTCTGAATTCGATGGAGTATATCGAGCCCCCGGCGTCCCCTTGCCCTTTTCAGAGGGTCCGGAGAGTCAGCGATGTGCTGAAGCTCCTGCAAAATGAACTGGGGTACCAGAAAGACCCCGTCAAGGAAACCTGCTTCACACACATCGGCAATCCTGCCGTCGATGATCACACTTGTGTCAAGTATCTTAAGATGCTCATCCGAATCCTGCCCTTTGAACATCCTGAAGATACCGGGAAGAGTCAGGTTCTCCCCTCTCTTTAAACCCAGAAGGAATCCGCCGTAACCCAGCAACGCACTCAGAGTGAAGGAAGCAACTGATATATCGGCTGTTATTCTCCTCAAGGGCAAGACAAGCAGGCTCGCAAAAGACAATCCCACGACAAGTCCTGCAAGCCCCCCGATGATTCTTCCTAGCGGAACCTTTCTGAAAAGCACCTCCAAGACGTTAGCCAGTATACCGCAAAGCAAACCAAGAACTGTTCCTTCGATTATTGCATTATATTTTTGGCCAAGAAGATATCCCGATAATAGGAAAAGCAAAAAGATTCCCGTCCTTACTACAACCACCTTGATTTCACCTCCTTTCTTTACAGACAGTAATAAACATTGCCGATGACAAGCGACCCGTTACCGGCTATTTACCAAATTCTATGATCCCTTTATTGTGATATAGAACCTTTTCCCTGCCCGGTTCACAAAAAGAAGCGTGGTATCGCTGGGGCCTATGGATGAAATAATCTTGTTGAAATCCCCAACTCCTGTCACTCTTTTTCTGTCTATCTCCTGAATGACATCTCCTTTCTTCAGACCTGCATCATCCGCTGCGGATCCAGGCTCCACTCTCACCACCACTGCCCCCTTCTCCCCAGCCTGAAGACCGATCTGGCGAGCGATTTCCTTTGTGAGGTCCATTACGGTAATGTCGGTGAACGCATTCTTCTGCATCTCCTGTGACGATGGTTCTGAAGGTGCCCCCGCCGCTTCCTTGGGAAGTTCGGCAATGGAAACAAGCAATTCATACTCCTTGCCGTTCCTCAATATCTTCAGCTTCACTTGAGAGCCTACTTTGCTCTGAGCAACCATATTCCGTAAGCTTCCAACACTCTTAATCTCTTTTCCGTTGAACTCCAGAATTACGTCACCCCTTAAGAGTCCTGCCTTATCTGCAGGACTGCCCTTAGATATGTCACCGATAAGAGCACCTTTTGAATCCTTCAGCCCGAATTTCTGTGAAAGTTCGGGCGTAATGTCCTGAATAGTGACTCCTAGCCAACCTCGCACAATCTTGCCCTGCTTCATAAGTTGGTCCATAACAAGACGCGCCATATTGCTTGGAACCGCAAACCCTATGCCCTGATAACCGCCACTTCGAGAAAAAATTGCCGTATTGATCCCGATTAGTTCACCCTTTATATTTACAAGAGGACCTCCTGAATTGCCCGGGTTGATGGCGGCATCTGTCTGTATGAAATCCTCATAATCGGCAATCCCCACATTGGCCCTGCCAACAGCACTGATTATCCCCATAGTAACAGTATGGCTGAGGCCAAAAGGATTCCCTATCGCAAGGACAAATTCCCCCACCTGGAGTTTGTCCGAATCGCCCCATGGAATTGTGGGTAATTTGTCAGCCGAAATCTTTATCACAGCGACATCGGTTTTTGGGTCAGCTCCCACTACCTGGCCCCTGAAGCTTCTCTTGTCGTATAGAATTACCCTTATGTCATCCGACTTTTCCACGACGTGATTATTGGTGATGATATATCCGTCATCTGACACAATCACACCTGATCCCAAGCTCTGTTCTTTCCATTTCTTGGGAAGTCCAAAATCATGAAAGGGTCTGAAAAGATCAAAAAATGGATCTTCTGAAAAAGGCAATGTGTCCCTCCGGACAATCTTTGTTGTCGAGATGTTTACCACGGCAGGAGAAGCCGAGTTTACTATCTCGGAGAAGGCCCGGCTCGTTTCGATTATCTGGTTCGGAACCCTTGGAGTAAATGGAGTCCGGACGGTAGCAGGGGAAACAATTCTTCCGATGATATAGTAGGAAATTCCGCCAAGGAGAAACCCAACCATAAGGATGGCAATGCCTGCAAAGATCTTTTTCTTCATTTATTAATTATACTAATCACTTTATAAGGTTGTAAAGCATCTTGACCAAAGCACATTTCATAAGATATGCTAATCAACCGCAAAAACGTGAGAAACTCATAACGCGTAACGGGCTAAAGAAACTCTATTGCCCAATTTCGTCTTCATTCCGACCCTGCGCATTATGGAACAAAGGAGGTTCAATGCTAAAACGGTATTTGCTTGCCCCGGGACCCACACCGGTACCTGCGGAGGCTCTGCTCGCCATGGCAATGCCCATTATTCACCACAGGTCCCCCGATTTTCTGCCGGTCCTCGATGCGGCAAAGAAAGGTCTTCAATGGCTATACCAGACAAAAAACGACGTGCTCATTCTTTGCTCATCCGGAACAGGCGGCATGGTCGGTTCAGTGAATAACTTTTTCAGCCCGGGAGAGAAGGTTCTCGTAATTAACGCGGGAAATTTTGGAGAAAGATGGACCAAGATATGCAAGTCCTACGGCCTTGACGTTAAGGAAATAATGATACAGTGGGGATATACGGTAAATCCCGCCGTGCTCGAAAAAGCATTGAAAGATGACCCTTCAATCAAAGGAGTATTCGTACAGGCGTCGGAGACGTCAACAGGAGTGTATCACGACATAGAGAAAATCGCTTCCATCGTAAAACACTATACTAACACCCTGCTGGTCGTAGATGCTATTTCCGCTCTTGTGGCCCACGATCTGAAAATGGACAACTGGGGAATAGATGTACTGATCGGAGGGTCCCAAAAAGGACTTATGCTACCGCCTGGTCTTGCATTTGTAGGGATAAGCGATAAGGCCTGGAAGTCTGCCGAAAGTGCTAAGTGTCCCCGTTTCTACTTCAATTTTAAGAAAGAGAGGGAATCACTGGCCAAGAACCAGACAAACTTCACATCCCCAGTCACTTTGATCATAGGTCTGAATGAATGCCTTAAGCTCCTGCAGAAGGAAGGTCTGGAGAATGCCTTCGAACGTCACAGGAGGCTCGCGAATGCGACTAGGCAGGCGGTGAGGGCACTGAACCTTGAGCTCTTCTCAAAGGAGTCCCCCAGCGACGCGGTTACCGCAATTGAGGCCCCGCAGGGTCTTGACGGCCAAGAGATATACAAGAACCTCAGGGTAAAATACGGGATTACGGCGGCCGGCGGCCAGGGACAGGCCAAGGGCAAGATATTCAGATTCGCTCATCTGGGGTACGCAGACACCTTTGACATCATCACTGCGATTGCTGGCCTCGAGATGGTGCTGAAGTCCATGGGGTACCCTGTAAAGCTTGGCTCTGGTGTTGCAGTCGCAGAAGAATTCTTGATGAAATGATCAGGAGGATAAATGAAAGTTCTTGTGAGTGACAGCTTATCCCAACGTGGAATCGACATACTGAAGAAAGCAGGTCTTCACGTAGATGTGAAGACAGGGATGCCACCCGAAGAATTGAAAGCATGCATTGGTGAGTATCACGGCCTTATCATCAGGAGCGCCACAAAGGTAACTGCTGACATAGTGGACGCTGCGGCCAGCCTCAGGGTTGTTGGAAGGGCTGGCTCCGGCCTCGACAACGTGGATAAGACGGCTGCCACCAAGAAAGGCATTGTGGTGATGAATACCCCCGGGGGGAATACCGTTACCACCGCTGAGCATACTATTGCTCTCCTGTTTGCTCTTGCCAGGCAGATCCCGCAGGCAACCGCCTCGATGAAAGCAGGCAAATGGGATAAAAAACGCTTTATGGGCGTTGAACTTTACAATAAGACCATCGGAATAGTCGGCATTGGTAATATCGGCAAACAGGTTGCAAAGAGGGCTTTGGCGCTCGGGATGAATGTCATCGGCTATGACCCTTATCTCAGCGAAGAAAACGCAAAGGAAATGGGGATCGAAAAAGTAGAATTGCCTGCTCTCTTTAAGCACTCGGATTTTATCACTGTTCATACGCCGATCACCGCAGACACGAAAAATCTCATCTGTAACAGAACAATCAAAGAAATGAAGGATGGGGTGAGAATCATCAATTGCGCTAGGGGTGGAATCGTCGATGAAGCCGATCTCTATGACGCGCTCAAGGGCGGTAAGGTTGCTGGAGCTGCCCTTGACGTTTTTGAGAAAGAGCCGCCAGGCGATAATCCACTTCTGACCCTCGATAACGTTATATGCACTCCTCACCTCGGGGCCGCCACAGAGGAGGCTCAGGAAAACGTGGCAGTTGCCATCTCAGAGCAGGTTGTGGATTATCTGGTTAATGGTGTTATCCGTAACGCAGTGAACTTTCCCTCAGTGCCAGCCGATCAGGTGTTGAAACTTAAGCCCTACCTGACCCTCAGCGAGAGCCTGGGGAGTTTTGCGTCGCAGGTATTTGAAGGTGCAGTCACCGAGGTCACTATTGAATACGGGGGAGAGGCATCTACACTGAACATTGCGCCGATGAACATTGCACTGCTGAAGGGATTTTTAGCACCGATTCTAGAAGAGACAGTGAACTTTGTAAATGCGCCTGTCATCGCCAAAGAAAGGGGTATCACGGTCAAAGAAGTGAAGAGCGCTGAAGGTGGCGACTATCAGAGCATGATCTTCCTCAGAGTCAAAGCCGGGGGCAAGGAAAATACCCTGGCGGGCACGCTTTTGGGAAGAACTGACCCACGGATAGTGAGGATAAATGATTTTCCGGTCGAGATCGTTCCAAAGGGAAACATGCTCTTTATGTATAATAACGACAGACCAGGCGTTATCGGAAATATCGGTTCTTTCCTCGGAAAGTGCGGCATCAATATTGCGAGGATGCACTTCGGCAGGGAAACGGCAGGGGGTATGGCCATTTCGGTTGTGAGCATCGATACGCCGGTGACACATGCACAACTTGAAGAGATAAGAAAGATACCGAATATCCTCTCTGTAAAGGTGGTAAATCTATAATAAGGAGCGGGGGAGCCGCTACGAGCGCAAAATCTGATTCTTGTCAAGGGGATAAACAATGTCTGCAGTGGTGATCGTAGGTGCACAGTGGGGAGATGAGGGAAAAGGAAAGATTGTAGACGTCCTAACCGAAAAGGCGGACGTGGTAGCTAGGTATCAGGGGGGGCATAATGCAGGACATACTGTGGTGATAAATGACGAGAAGTTCATTCTCCATCTCATCCCTTCCGGAATACTGCACAGGAACAAACTCTGCGTCGTAGGAAACGGCGTCGTAATAGAGCCGGCTGCGCTCATCGAAGAGATCAACGGCTTAAAACAGAGAAAAGTAAATGTCGGCAGAAACCTCCTCATCAGCAAAAACGCTCACCTTATCATGCCATATCATATCGCGGCTGATTGCGCCAATGAAAAATTAAGGGGAGCCAAGAAAATAGGTACAACCGGGAGGGGTATCGGCCCGACTTATGTGGACAAGATGGCCCGCATAGGAATACGGATGGTGGATCTCTATTATCCGACGGTCCTCAAGGAGAAGATAGATGCGAACCTTAAGGAAATAAATTACCTCCTGAAGAACCGTTACAAGACGAGAGGGTTTTCCGCCAAGAAAATATTCGAACGATACACGGAATATGGAAAAGTGCTTTACCGCTACGTTGCAGACACTGACATAGTCGTCAATGATATGATCGCGGGTGGCAAAAAAGTCCTCTTTGAAGGCGCTCAGGGAACTCTTCTCGACGTGGATCACGGAACATATCCTTTCGTTACCTCATCAAGCGCGGTTGCAGGCGGGGCCTGCACGGGCACTGGCATCGGCCCCACAATGATATCAAAGGTTATTGGTGTCGTAAAGGCTTACACAACCAGGGTCGGCGGAGGTCCCTTCCCAACCGAGATTACGAATGCAGTTGGCGAAGACCTGAGGCACAGAGGGGGGGAATACGGCGCTACAACGGGAAGACCGAGGCGATGCGGCTGGCTTGATTTTGTTGGACTGCGTCACGCGGTGAGAGTAAACGGCCTTACAGGGATTGCGATCACAAAGCTAGACATCCTTGATAGTCTCGACCGGATAAAAGTATGCGTCGCCTATAAGCATAGAGGCCGGCTGTTTTATGACTTTCCGAAAGAATTCTCATTGCTCCAGCATGCCAAACCTGTGTATGAGGAAGTGCAAGGGTGGAAAGAGAGCACCATCGGCATAAGAAAATTCGCACGACTCCCTAAGAATGCACAAAAATATATCAGGAAGATAGAAGAAACGCTTGACGTGTCGGTTGACATGATATCCACAGGTCAACGCCGTGATGAACTTATCATGGTCAGGGGCCAGTTCTGAGTGCGAAAAAGATCTTCCCAGAGGTTTACAAAACGACTTGAAGTGGCTTTTTCGTCAGGCGATTCAAAATACACGGCTATCTCCAGCGATCTCTCCGCAAGTGGACTCTTCATAAGGACCCAGCACGGGCTGTCTCCCGGAAGCGAGATAGACATCGAGGTTTATCTGCCGAACGCTAAGATCGGCCAGCTTAAGGGCATTGTAAGGAGAACCATAAAGACCTCTTTCTCCCTGATAAAGAACGGTATGGGTGTAGAGATCATCGGGAGTAATTCTCACTATCTTGATTTCCTGAAGACAGTCGGCATCGACACTTCCGAAGACAACGCCGCATCATCTGACATCGCACCCCCAGGCGAGGAAACAGCAGTTTCCATACACAAGGGCGAGGAGAACCCCGACAGGATCCTTGAATACGTTCTTATAACATGCGATAACTGCAAAGTGAAAAACAGGGTCCGTATAGACAGGCTTCCCTTTGGACCGAGATGTGGAAAATGCGGCACGGCACTAAATACGAAGGCCACCGGTTAGCGTCCTCCATTTTCTCTTTACTCTATCGTACGCTTGCACTGTGTGCAAACACTCTCCTGACTCTATCTCCCATGCGCCAATCTGCGCTGACCGCTAGGCTACCATAAACGAATATTTTGGACAGTTGTGCAGGGTCCGTGCAGTTACTCCGGTACCAGAACACTCCACTTTCTGCAGCTACTGACATCATAAACCTCCTCTTCGCCTGGTCGTCCTGACTTCTTTGGACTTTATTCGGGTGCACTACAAGACAGTGTCCATCCACTTCATTAAGTTTTCCAGCATTAAAAGACCAGCGAAGTCACTTGGAAACCCTCCTTCCAGAACTTCCACTCATCCGCATAAACGCAATCGTCCCAGTACCGGTAACAGCCAAAATGCTGAGAGATCGTAAGTTCAATTAAAGTCTCCACATAGCAAGGTATTTGCCCGGACTCTTCGGATTTATCTGATAATGCATCCTCCGCAAGATATAAAAGTCTCCGCGACAGATCAGGCCTGATGCAAAGGATAGGGCAACCAATCTCAAGAGCTCTTACGGGGCTGCAGACAAGTTGCACGGAATGCATCTGCTGCTGGACGATGTGATGATGACAGACGCTACTGCGAGGGAGTGCCAGAAGTCTCTCGTAAAAACACTGGCCGACGTAGTGCAGGTGATAACCTTTGCCCAGTCTCCGCCGATATGGTAAGTCGGGAAAAGAAAGTTGATGCTATAATATGAAAAATCGACCCCCAAGGAGACAGAATGTCTGTGTGGTACAAAAGACTTTTCGCTTTTCTTGTGCTGACCACCTTTCCAACAAGTGGTGCTTCCGGCGTTCAAGGACCCGAATCTCGGAACTTGATCCAGAAGGAGATGGCCGCACTCGACAGCGCCCTCAAGACAACAGTCGATGCCTTGGTACTGAACGATCCTGGAAGAATTTCTCTCGCTTTTGACGAAGTTGAGGGAATCAGGGGCCAGATTGAACTGTCGATAAAGGATGGGAGCTGGATCACGCTGCCCAAGAACCAGAAACGCTTCAAGGAATTTCTGAGACTGGACAATAAATTTCATCGCGACATCGCAATCCTCATCAATGCTTCAAGGAAAAACCATATGGACGTTGTACAGAGGGAGGCTCATAAACTCATCGATGCCTGTATCAGATGCCACACCATTTTCAGAGATTAGTCTTCTGACGGCCTTGACTAGTTGCATGTCTCCATACTAATAAACCTTTTGACAACTTAGGCTATATGCAAGAAATAACCGGAATGAGGTCTCAGTGCGGCTATTCTTTCTGATCTTTCTTTCTATATATGGCAGCATCCACCTTTACGCCTTTATGAAGGCAAAGGCTGCTCTTGCCTTCGGCCCAGGATCAGGCATCTGCGTAATCATTTTCATGCTTGCAATGGTCCTCGCCCCTGCCATCGTGCGCTACTCCGAACGGTTCGGGTTTAGGCTCTTCGGGCGGATCATGGCGCATATCGGATTTATCTGGGGAGCGGTCCTTTATCTGTTCTTCTCCGCATCTCTCGTCATCGATCTTTACCGCCTCGCTGTCTATCTTGCAGGTCTGACTATTCAAAAGGATTTTTCTCCGATATCGCTTTCAAAGGAATATTCCTTTTTTATACCTCTCTTCCTGTCCTTGTGTATATCTGTTTACGGTTATTTTGAGGCAAGAGATATTCGTACAGAGAGAATCCTCATAAAAACACCTAAAATTCCTATTGAAAAAGACAAGCTGAAAATAGTCCAGATCACCGATGTCCACCTCGGTCTGATGGTGAGGGCAGAAAGATTAAAGTTGATTCTCGATAAGGTAAGGGCCGAAGAGCCTGATATCCTGGTATCCACCGGAGACCTTCTGGACGGACAGGTCTGCAACCTAAATGGGCTAGAGGATCTTTTCAGTAACATCCGGCCAAAGTACGGTAAATTCGCAATAACCGGTAACCATGAATTTTATGCAGGGATTGACAACACGCGCTGCTTCATCGAGAATGCAGGCTTCACATTTCTCGAGGGAGAAGGCGTCACGCTTGCCGGAATTATCAATATCGCGGGCGTGGACGACCCCGCAGGGAAGGCGATGGGTCTCACCAAAGATATTTCAGAAAAAGAACTGCTCTCGACGCTTCCGCGGGAAAAGTATACCGTATTGTTAAAGCACAGACCCCTTGTGGACAAGACAGCCATGGGTCTTTTCGATCTTCAGCTTTCAGGACATATTCATAAAGGGCAGATTTTCCCTTTCACGCTCGTTACGGCATTGCTCTATCCCATCACTGCCGGAAAACTGGACCTTCCCGATAATTCTTTCATGTATGTTAGCAGAGGGTCAGGGACGTGGGGACCGCCCATTCGCTTTTTGGCTCCGCCCGAGGTGACCGTAATAGAGCTTGTCCATAAAGATTAACGTCTCCGCGTGTACAGAATTCATGGGATTCTTTCACATTACAGCCTGAGAAACGCTATGCTCTGTGGATATGGCATGGTTGAGCCGGCGGTGTCGGTTCCACCAGCCCACAGACCATCACGGGCGGCCTTCGACCGGTCCCCAGCCAAAGCCAGCGCCACTTTCTTAAACATATTGCGGGAGGCATTGCAATTTGCATGCATGGAGCCATGAACTTCAGATAACGCTTAGCCGGCTGACTTCATC
>CAZNTS010000169.1:0-4483 GCA_964576045.1 uncultured Nitrospiraceae bacterium
GTGGAGCATGCGCGCTCGTTCCACGACCTTGCAGTGCCAGATGTCATACAGTCTTTCTTCGGGGAACTTGCCAATGATGTAATCGCCCCAGCAGTCTTCACAGCAGAGGACTGTGTAACCGTTCCAACCCATGACTAGCTGCTGAAAGGGCAGGGGGCAGGGCTTTTTCAAAAGGATCCTCTTGTTTTCTTCTCTCTCCACGGGGCGCTTGCGGGAGAGCTGAAGCGTATCGACCTTTCCTTCCCACCTTTGGATGAATAGCTCGGAACTTGCCTCACTATGGCCCACCATATTGAGGAGTATGCTCGGTTTACCGTGTTGCCTTAGTGCAATGAGCTTCTCTATATTCTTTTCTACTTCAGCGAGGACGGCCCCCCTCCGGTAGTATTCAAACACCTCTTTTTGTGCTCCATCCACAGAGAATCCTACCCAATCGGTCCCCAAGCGAACAACGGCTTCTGCCTTCTTTTCATCAAGGAGCGTTGCATTGCACAAGAAACCGACGGAGATGTTCCCCTTCTCTTTGGCATATGCCAGGATATCAAAAAAATCAGGATGAAGAAGCGGCTCACCTGCTCCATGGATATCGAGGTTGACCTGAACAGGCCAGGACCCCATTTCATCCAGCGCTTTGGTCCACACCGCTCTTTTTATGAAACCGACCTCTCTGTTTTTTTTCACATTTTCTCCCCAAACGGAGCACATCCTACACCTCAGGTTACAGGCATTGGTGGGTTCGAGGAGCACACTGACCGGGAAATCGGGCAGTGGTGGTTCCAGGTCCCGTTTAAAGAGACTTTTTGCCTTATAGAGCAACTTCATAGTTTTCTTAGTCGATGATCCATTCATGGGGGAGATCGACAATGCCGTACTCGATGGTTTCCCGCGGTATGGTAAGTGGAACGGCCTCTTTTCTGTCATACCAGTACACTCCTTCTGCATCAAAAAGATATGCCTCGACTATGAATGTTCCCGATCTCAGTTGGATTCTGGGAAAAAGCAAAGTAATAGTTCTATTTCCGTAGAACGGTTCTATCTTGTTCGTGCCTATCCCTATTATGTCAAGACCGGCAACTGTCCTCAGCTTCACTGCAATCCGATAGGGGATGCTTTTATCGTCGGTAGATGTGAGTATCTTGATATGCAGATCATTGCCGCTCCTCACTGTCTGGGAGGGGTGTACCTGTAAACTTTTTATGAAGATGACGGGCGTCGTTGATGATTGTCCGAGTATAGCTTCGGCTGGTTGCGGAATCGCCTCTGTGCTTGTTTCAGTAGATCCACTGTTTTTAGCAAGTTGATATGTCTCGTAATCCTGAATGACTTCAAGAGGCTTACCTTCCATGTGGATCCTGCCGTTTTTCAGCCAGACGACCCGGTCGCAAAGTCTGGCGACATGGTACATCTCGTGAGAGCAGAAGACTATTGTCTTCCCCCGTTCTTTGAGTGATAATATCCTGTCCGTGCTCTTTTTCTGGAAATAAAGGTCGCCCACTGAGAGCGCCTCGTCCACAACGAGTATGTCGGGGTTAACTGCCATCGCAACAGAGAATGCAAGCCGCACGTACATCCCGGATGAGTAGGTTTTCAGGGGATAATTGATATGCTCACCTATTTCGGCAAATGATACGATGTTGTCAAGCTTCTCTTTCATCTCGGGAGGGGATATGCCAAGAAGGGAACCGTAAAAGTATATGTTTTCGATGCCGGTAAACTCAGGATGAAATCCGGAGCCCAGCTCAAGCAGGGAAGAGACCCTCCCCTGAATACTCATCTCCCCCTCCGTCTGGGTAAGGGTCTTGGATATTATCTTCAGCAGGGTCGATTTCCCGGCGCCGTTCTCTCCGATGATGCCGAAGGTCTCCC
This sequence comes from uncultured Nitrospiraceae bacterium, assembly GCA_964576045.1. Lineage (GTDB taxonomy): Bacteria > Nitrospirota > Thermodesulfovibrionia > Thermodesulfovibrionales > UBA9159 > CAZNTS01. Next base: position 1,867 of record CAZNTS010000169.1, read on the forward strand.
CCCTTCCTACGTTCAAAGTAATGTTGTCGAGAGCAACGAATTCGCTGTGATATCTCCTACGGAAAAGTATCTCCTTGAGCCTGTTTATCGGCTTTTCGTATAATTTGTAGACCTTTCTGAGCCCCTCTGCAGTTATCGCAACGCCTTCTATCATCAGAGTATGTCCGCAAAGCCTTCGGTCAGTTTTTTAAAGACTTTTATACCGAGGAATAGAAAGAAAGCTGAAATACAGACCATTCCTCCTACTTGCCATAGACTCGGGAATGTTCTCTCGAATATTATCGTATGATAGGATTCGATGTATACCGTAATAGGGTTCATATAGGCAATGTTTCTGAATCTCTCAGGAATGGCGTCAAGGCTGTAGATTATTGGGGATAGAAAGAACATCGCTTGTAGCACATATCCAATAAACTGCTGGAGGTCCCGTACGTAAGGTACAAGCGCTGACATAAGTATGCCCACCCCGATCGAAAAAAGGAGTTGAAGAAAGAGGATCGGTACTATAAGAAAAAGGTGGAAGTGAGATAATCCGGAAACGGCATAAATAAGGATAAAGAGGATGACCCCGACCATATTGTGAAGATAGGAGGAGAGTGTTACCGATACAGGCAGCACAACATTCGGGAAGGACACCTTCTTTACGAGTTCCGTGTTCTCGATGATTACCGTTCCGGACCGGGAGATGCCCTCCGGTATCGAGAGCCAGAAGAAGAAGGTCGAGAGGAGAAAGTAGATGTAGGGGACCTGGGCGTTCGAATAGGGCCTCACCCGCATGATCGTTGAGAAAACAAACCAGTATACCAGTATCTGGAACAACGGCATGAGGACGGTCCATAATAGCCCCAGGCCCGACCCTGCGTAGCGGGCCTTGATGTCTTTAATTAGGAAATATTTGACAAGGTTGATCCAGCTTGACATGTTTACTTCTTAAATAATATATTATCAGACAGGAAAAAATCCATTCTTCGAATTGCTCTCGCAATATGGGAAACACCGCCATTTTCGACATAAGACCCCGACATGTCATTGCATTGGCATTTCTGTGTTTTGTTGTATGGATATACTATGTTCCATTTCTCAATAGTTATTTTGCGTCCGACGATACAGAGTGGATATGGTTTGCTGCAACAAAGTCAATTTACCAAATCCTTTTTAGCCCTGAAAATTACAGGGCAATAAACTCAAGCAATTTCACCCCTCTCCTCGGCCTATCATTTAAAGCAGATTGGAAGCTGTTCGGCATGAATCCGGCGGGATACAATGTTCACAATCTCATATCCCTTGTGGCAGCGGGGGGTGCATTCTTTGTGTTTATGCGACTGTTCTGCTCGTCGTTCGTTGCTTTGCTGGGGCTGATCCTTTTCTTTCTTAATCCCATAGTCATGTCGGTGTACAGCTGGTCCTCTACAAGGCAGTACGTTGAAGGAATGATATGCGCATTGGTATCCCTGACCCTTTATGTAAAGACTGACCGCGAAGCAAGAGTTTCTGTCATGGGCGGGTTCTTTTGTCTCTTGTCGGTCCTCTATAAAGAGGTCTATATAGTATTGCCCTTCGTGGCGCTTGTCATATCAAAGGCCACTCTGACAAGGCGATTTAGGAGTATCGCTCCCATGTTCTTCGCTATTATGTTGTATATCCCCTGGAGACTATGGATTCTGGGAGGTGTAGGCGGATATCCTTTCATCGACGGCTTCAGTCCCAAGGTTATGCTCTATGGAATTTCCAAACTGTTCACCATAATGCCGGCACATTTTTTTGGCACATATACTTTTTTGTTCTGGGCTGTTTTGGCGGCGCTGGCTGTGACAGCTGACAAAAAGGCAGCGTTGAGATTTGGCCTGATAGGGGTAGGACTTTTTGTGCCTGTTTTGCCGGTCCTCTGTCTCTTCGATAATGGTTATTCATGGGGAAGGTTTGTTTTGCTTCCTTCGGTATATTTTGTATTTACATGTATTCTGTGCATTGCGGGAAATCAAGATGGGAAGCAATGGCGCTTAATAACTGCGGGTATATGTGCGATTCTGACAGCGTCTTTGTTTGTCATCAGGGATAATGAATTGAAGACCACTATTGAGCAAGAACGGCAGACTTCAAAAAGATCGGCAGAGGAATTTATTTCTTCTGGGAAAAAGTACATACCTGCGAACCAGCCTGAATGGTTTTATGAAGGTCTTAGAGATATATGGGAGTATTTTTACGGAAGGAAGATTTATACAAATTCTGTCCCGAACGGACCTCACTTGCTCAGGTATAGTTCTTGGGAAAAAAGAGAAGATCTGCAGTTGAACGGTTTGTATAGAAACAATGGCGGGGGTAAGGAATCAAGTAGTCGTGTTATCAAGGAAAGGGTTATCATCGATATGAAGGGATATAGGATGCACTGGCAGCTCGATCCGCCAAATGGCGGTTCATACTGGGCTGTTTACGGGAACGCATCTGAATTATATCATCATAAAGTTCCAATAAGGGACAGCGGTACTTTAATGTTAGGAAAGCGATATCCTGATGACCGGCCGGATGTTTTCTTTATAAAAATTGTGTATCAGTCGGCAGATGGTTGGGAGGGAGTCAGCAAAGAGTACCGGATGGAAGTGCCGTCTGAGACCTCGAT
>CAZNTS010000170.1:0-6233 GCA_964576045.1 uncultured Nitrospiraceae bacterium
GCTTTCCTTAGTCAAGTCAAACACCCCGAGCTAAGGCATTGGGCTTTCACTTCCAAAGGCATGACCAGGAAGAGAGCAGTAACATGGATTGAGATAGGCCGATTGACTGCGGTCCCTTGAGCGATGTTTATTGCTCTATTAATATCTGCAGTCACAATAGTCCCACCCATCACACAGGAAAACATGCATTGGGACTTATGACCCCTAATATTGGCGAAAATAACCTGTATGTTATAGCTTTTGAACCAACGCCTCGGGGCTCGCGCTCAGTTCTGCGAAAAAAATTGGGCCTCGTCACGGCTTTGGGTGGGAGTATTCCGAATAGGGGAGGATATATGTTCTCTCACAGGGAAAAGCGGGGCTGCATTCATACTACCAGCAACCCTCATCTGATGGGCGGCGAGAAAGTGCCGCCGGTACTTCATGATATCATCAGAAAATTGCAGGTCGCCCCTCGTACCGTCAGGGAATTCAATACGTTTTAACGTCCCGGAGCGGAGGGAAAGCCGACATATCCATTTTCGCGGGCCGTTAATTGTTACCGCAACATAACTCCTTGTTTCCCTGTATTCGACTGTTGTGCCTGGCGTGAGAATCGTCCTCAGAAGCCTGTCGATAACATCGAGCTCCTTCGACATGCCCTGCGAGATGACACCTTGTGACTTTTCCTTTTCGACCGGATCGGCTGACAGGGTCCCCAGGTGACCCGGTGTGGGCTTCGGCGCCGGTCGACCCAATGTTTCGTACAAGAACCTTATAATCTCCCTTTCCAGAGGAGGCACTGTCCCCTCGGCCCATCTTCTAAGACCCGGCGAGTACCTATATCGTCCGGCATCCGTATACACGTCAATCCATGGATTCTCTTCTGTGGTTTCCAAGGGCACCATCAATGAAATCCTGCCCCACGAGAATACTCCGTCGAATCTTCTTTTGTTCGAAGGAAAACCGTTGTGGTTCTCGGCGCTCAATTGTATACCCTCCCAGAAAAAAGCGAGATCCTCCGGAATAGAGTTCGCGTCAGCAAAGCTCTTGACGAGGTGTTTGCAAAGACGGCGCGGGTCATCATGTCGAAACTGTTCCCGGTCTTTCCTGAAGTCCAAGCATGAGCAGGTTATTGACTTACTGTTGACTTCATGACATTTTTCGACTTCTGGATAGAAACCTGACCTGACAGGTATATCGCCAGTCACGTCAAAATCCTTCTGCCCGTTTCGACGCCTCATGATATAAATGATGAAGGCTACGACCATGCCCGACAAAGCGATTAAAAAAACCCACTCCATAAACTCTCCTCCGACCTCGTCCCAAGAATTTTCAAAATATCAAATTCAGACCTTTTTGTCAACGAAATAACCTATGTCGGTTCCTTGAGGGACTTGTTTTTCAACCTCTTTACCAACTCCTCGTAAGAAGCGGAGTGGATGATGCTGTTGAACTGGTTCCTGTAGTTGCTAACAAGACTCACCCCTTCTATGACCACGTCGTACGCCTTCCATTTGTCTCCTTCCTTCATGAGCCTGTATTCTATCGGTATTTCGCCCTCTCTGGTCGTGACGATATTCGTCCTCACCGTAGCATAGTCGCCTTCCGTCTTCTCCTCGAGGTATACAACTTTCTCATCTTGGTATTTTTCGATCTTCTTTATATACGTGTTCTCGAGAAGATCTGTATAAAGCAAGACAAACTCCTTCTGTTCCTCAGGCGTCCTCTTTTTCCAGTGAAGGGCTAGGGAGCGCTTGGCCATTTCTCCGAAATCGAACCTCCCGCTCACCACTTTCCGTATTTGGAAGCTCCTCTGCTCCGTCTTCTCGGGTCTTTTTAAATCCTTGTCCCTCAAGACATCAAGGACAGCGTCCACGGTCTGTTTCACCTGGGCCGTTGGTTCGCCAGCAAAAGCCCGTAATGGCGGGACAAAAAAGAAAGAGACACAAAAAAACGAAATCAAGAACGATCCGAAAGAACTCTTTTTCATACTATTCCTCCTATTTCCTTCCGACTATACCTTTCCGAACGCATACTTTGAGATCAGTTCTTCTATATCGATAGCGGATTCGGTCTCGCGTATCTTTTCTCCGTTTTTTAGCATCTTATCCGAACCACCGGGTGCAATAGAGAGATACCGTTCGCCTATCAATCCCTTGGTCCTCACGGATACAATGGCGTCTTCCTGTATCTTCACGGTACTCCTGATCTCAAGGCCTACGAGCGCCTGATAATCCTTGTCAAGGACCACGCTCTTCACCCTTCCCACCTCAACACCCGCTATCTCAATGCTCGAGCCGGGCTTGATTCCTCCCGCCTTTTCGAAATCTGCATAGAGCATATATGTTGCGCCTCCCACAAGCTCCAGTTTCCCCAGCTTCACCGAAATATACCCGAGGCAGAGGATGCCGATAAGCAGAAAGAACCCAACCGCTGTCTCGAGATCAAATTTTTTCATTGGCTACCCTCCTCACATAGAGTGATCTGTTTTAATGGGACCACTGAGGCTCCCAGTAATGAACTGGCGGACAATTCTGTCCTCCGAATGTACAATCTCCTCGGGCGTACCAGCCACCTCTATCATCCCTTCAAAGAGAAAGGCGATCCTGTCGGCGACCTCGTAAATCTCGGGGATGTCGTGACTAATCATGACACCGGTGAAGCCGTACTTCCTGCGGGTATCTACGATAAGCTTATGTATTGCATGAAGCTTGATCGGATCAAGGCCAGTTGTGGGTTCATCAAAGAGGACTATCTTGGGTTCGGTAATTAACGCCCGCGCAAGTGCGACTCTCTTTTTCATCCCACCGCTGAGCTCAGCCGGGTACTTCTCTTCGATTCCCTTCAATCCCACGTCTTCCAGGGATTCCTCCACTTTCTCATGGATTTCAGCCTCAGAGAGCCTAGTCTTCTCCCTCAGGGGAAAGGCGATATTTTCGTAAATGGTGAAAGAATCAAATAGAGCCCCCCCCTGGAAAACCACCCCGAATTTCTCCCTCATAAGATCCAGTTCCTTCCTACTGAGCTTCGTGATGTCCTCACCGTCCACAACAACGCTACCCTTGTCAGGTCTCAGGAGGCCGATGAGATGCTTCAAAAGCACGCTCTTACCCCCGCCGCTTTCGCCAATGATGGCTATCAACTCCCCTTTGGGGATACTCAGGTTCACACCGTTAAGGACTTTCTGCCCGTTAAATGACTTATGGAGGTTGACTATCTCAATCATCCAATCCCTTCACATCATTTCATAAGAACAGCGAACCAATAACATAATCCGACACTAGAATCAATATTGAGGACATCACTACCGCTTCGGTGGTCGCCTTGCTCACCCCCTCAGCACCGTACCCTGTATAAAAACCTTTATAGCAACATACCCAGAGTACAAGCACTCCAAAGGCAAGTGACTTGTAAGTTCCGATGATGATATCCTTCATTTCCACCCAATGCTTCATCTCGGAAAAATAGGTACCAGAGCTCAACCCGAGCATCTTCACCCCTACAAAATAACCTCCGTAGATCCCCACGACATCATAGAGAGCGGTAAGAAGAGGGAAAACTATTATCCCAGCCATCATCTTGGGTATTATAAGATACCGGAGAGGGTTAAGGGCCATCGCTGTGAGCGCATCGATCTGCTCGCTGATCCTCATAATCCCAATCTCGGCGGTAATGGCGGAACCGGCCCTCCCTGTAATGGTCAAGGCGGAAAGGACAGGGCCAAGCTCCCTTATCAGACTAAGGGCGACTGCGGGACCCACCATAGCTTCGGACCCTACTTTCCTCAGCGTATAAAACACCTGAAGGGCTAGAACCATACCGGTGAAGGAGCCCATGAGGAATATCACCGTCATGGACCTTGTGCCGATGAATCGTATCTCCCTCAATAGAACTCTGAACTTGAAAGGAGGAATAAAGGCAAATGAGAAGGAGTGCACCAGAAAAATTAACATATGACCCATCTCTCTCAATACCGAAAGCACCCATGTACCCAAAATCCTAAGATATCTCATTTCCCATGCTCCTCCAGATCGCAATTGCTTTCATTATAAACCATTTTGTGGCACTTGCCGAGCACTGTGAAATGTGAGTAATTGAACTCCTTGGCCGTTATCTCTATAATAGGCAAAACACGTAGAGGCATGCCAACATGGAATTGTATAACGAAGAAATTGAACGGGCAGAGCTCTATAAACTCTTTTCCTCCCTTTTCATGAAAGAACCCCCGGAAGATATTCTTGTTGAACTGAAGGATATGTTTCAGATGAGATTCAACGACACACAGGAAGAGATCGCAAGCGATTTTGCACTCCTTTTTTTGGGCACTGACCCGCACCTCTCGCCCCATGAATCACTTCACCGTTACGCCCTTGAGGAAACCCCGAAACTCTGGGGAAGCGCAACCAAAGAGGTACAAACCTTTTACAGGTCTGTGCAGCTGATGGTCGATGAAGAAATGGCCCTTATCCCGGACCATCTTACGGTGGAACTGCTCTTCATGAGTTACCTCGTCGAAAACAAGTTTGTCGAACAACAGAAGGCGTTTATGGAAAAGCATTTGATGCAATGGGTACCGGATTATTGCGGGGAGATCGAGAGTCAAGCCCGGACGACTTTCTACGTGGAGATAGCCGTCCTTGTAAGGGAATTCATAATATCGGATCATGAAAAACTGAGCGGAGGGTCCTAAGTGACCGAGAAACCGGATGATAAGTCTGTCTTCAAACAGCTCTTCACTGTAGGCACGGTGGGTATCCAGTTCGCCTTATCAATATTCGTGGGATTCGGCATTGGGTATTTTCTTTTAGACAAGTTCCTCGGGACATTTCCGTGGTTCACCATAGTGTTCCTGATCATCGGTATTATCGCAGCCTTCAGGGAACTCTTCAGACTCGCGAGTAAGGAGAACAGAAATGACAAATAAGATTCTTAAGCAGACTCTTGTGGTAGTCGTCCCTCTCACGGTCCTTTCCCTTATGGTGGACTGGAACACTGAAGCATTGAGGTTTGTGAGGCCCTTCGGGAATCCAAGATTTCTCCCAGCCAGCATAATCATCGGCGCGGTTCTCGGCGTCGCAAATATGAGGGCGATGATTTGGGGACTCGAACACATGCTCGGTTCCCACCAAGCAAGTGCGAAACTTGTGTTTTTAAGTCTATTCCGCCTTTTCATTCTCTTCGCAATTATCATCATCCTGGCTGCACTTAACCTCATCAACTTCTTCGGCCTGCTTGTAGGGATGACTGTGGTCTTTATATTCCTTATAAGAGAGGGGCTGAAAATGGCACAGAAACAATAAGGAATCCGGCTGGTAGTAAGGGGGGGGGGCCTCCCTGGGGGAAGGAGGCCCCTTGGCGGAGGGAACTACATATCTCTTTGCGGCATTTTCCTTATAAATGTGGGCACATCGAGGGGATCCTCATAAGACATAAGGTCTGACGACATGGTATTCACCACGATACCGGGACTAAGGCTCTTGGAAAGCACCCTCCCCGCGGCCTTCAATGCCACAGGTTCATTGAGGGGCGTCCACTTCTTTATCTGAGGCATCTCTACCTTTTCCTTCTTTTCTTCGAATCCAGTAGCAATAACGGTAATCCGCACCTCACCGTCTATATCTGGATCGATTACATTGCCGATTATGATCGTAGCGTTCTCATGGGCAGAGTCGTAAATGATAGAGGCAGCGTCCTGGACATCACTGAGAGAAAGATTGACGCCCCCGGTGATATTGAAGAGAATTCCCCTTGCTCCCTCTATGGTAGAGTCTTCAAGTAGCGGATTTAGTATAGCTTTTTTGGCCGCTTCCGCCGCTCCTCCCTCTCCTTTACCGATACCTGTCCCCATCACTGCCTTGCCGGTATTCTGCATTATGGTCCGAACGTCGGCAAAATCGACATTAATGAGTCCAGGTTTCAGGATGATATCCGATATCCCCTGTACCGCCTGTCTCAATACGTCATTAGCGATACTGAAACCTTTGAGCAAAGGAGTATTCTTGTCCACCACGAGGGCTATCCTGTCGTTGGGGATCACGATTATGGTATCCACGTTGTTTCTGAGTTCTCTTATCCCTTCTTCCGCGTTTATCGCCCTTGTTTTCGCCTCGTAAAAGAACGGCTTCGTAACGATGGCTACGGTCAGCGCACCAAGTTCCCTGGCCACGCTGGCAACCACAGGGGAAGCACCTGTGCCTGTACCGCCTCCCATCCCCGCAGTGATGAAAACCATATCAGCCCCTTCAAGAGCC
>CAZNTS010000171.1:0-3764 GCA_964576045.1 uncultured Nitrospiraceae bacterium
TGAATTCCCTCCCCTTCCATATCATATAAACGGCTGGATAGATGACAAGTTCAAGTATCGTCGAGGTTATCACCCCTCCTACCATCGGCGCGGCAATGCGTTTCATAATGTCCGCGCCAGCCCCACTGCTGAACATGATGGGAACAAGACCTGCAAGAATGACGCACACCGTCATGATCTTCGGCCTGATCCTCTTAACCGCGCCGTTCATTATCGCATCTTGCAGGCCCTCCATACCCTTCAGTTTCCCGTCTTTTCTCCATTGCTTATGGGCAAGTTCAAGATAAAGCAACATCACCACACCTGTCTCCGCATCCAGACCCGCAAGTGCAATAATGCCGACCCATACAGCAATGCTCATATTGTAGCTCAGCAGATAGAGGAGCCAGAAAGACCCCACCAGAGAAAAAGGCACGGCAAGCAACACGATGAAAGTCTTGCTCATAGACTTAGTATTAAAATAAATCAGGAGAAAAATAACAAGCGCCGTGAGCGGAATAACCAGCTTCAAGCGATCATGGGTCTTTACGAGAAATTCATAATCACCGCTCCACTGAAGTCTGTACCCTTCGGGGAGTTTCACCGATGATGCCACCCTCTTCTTCGCCTCCTCCACATAACCACCCACGTCGCGACCAGCAAAATCAATAAAGACATAGTTGGCGAGGAGCCCTTCCTCGCTCTTAATAGATGTGGGACCCTTCACGATTCCCACATCAGCTAGCTCACCAAGTGGTATATGGGCGAAACTGCCAGACTTCGTTGCGCTTCGCATACCTGAAGCGTCATCCCCGAAGGGTACAGGAACAAAGATCCTCTTGATCTTCTCTATATCATTTCTGAATTCCCGCGCGTACCTCATATTCACGGGATATCGTTCCCGACCTTCCACTGTCGTCGTGAGGTTCATACCTCCGAGCGTGCTGGCAACAACGCTCTGGACGTCATCCATGGAAAGGCCATAGCGTGCAATCTCTTCACGCTTCGGTTTGATGTCGAGGAAATATCCGGTCGTCACCCTCTCCGCATAGGCACTCCTCGTTCCCGGAACCGTTTTGATGACATCTTCCACCTCTGAAGAGATCTTTTCGAGCATATCAAGTTTTGGTCCAAGCACTTTGACACCCACGGGAGTTCTGATACCGGTGGCCAGCATATCGATTCGGTTTTTTATGGGCATGGTAAACGAATTCGCAACGCCGGGGATCTGAAGAGCATCGTTCATCTCGTTTATAAGCTTTTCAACGTCCATATTTTTCCGCCATTCGCTCTCAGGTTTGAGATTCACCACAGTCTCGAACATCTCAAGGGGTGCAGGATCAGTAGCTGTCTCGGCGCGCCCGGCCTTGCCGAAAACCTGTGAGACCTCAGGTATTCCCATCAATATCTTGTCCTGCATCTGAAGAAGCTGCCCTGCAACAGAAATAGACGCTGCTGGCACTGTAACAGGCATATAAAGAAGGGACCCCTCGTAAAGGGGCGGCATGAATTCAGAGCCAAGTTTCTTATATGGGATAACAGTCAGCCCCATGATGATGATCGCTATTACTATCACCGGGTACTTGAAGCGAAGAGCGAACATTGCCACTGGCTCATAGATCTTTCGCAGGATCATGCTTACCGGATGGTTTTCTTCTGGGTATATGGTGAACAGATATTTAAGGAAAGGAATCCTCGTAATAAGCGGTATATCCTCCCGCACGAAAATGCTCATGAGTACCGGCGTAAGAGTTACCGCAAGGAAAGCAGAAAATAGCATCGCAAAGGTCTTCGTAAATGCCAGCGGCTTGAAGAGCCTGCCCGCCTGCGATTGGAGTGTAAAGATGGGGAGAAAGCCCACCGTAATGACCAGCAACGAAAAGAAAAGAGACGGCCCAACCTCTTTTGCGGCATCGATGATCACATCAAGCCTAGTGCAGCCCGTAATACGGTCACAGACCCAGTCCTCCATTTTCTTGTGTGCGTTCTCTACCATTATGATGGATGCATCTACCATAGCCCCTATAGCAATGGCGATACCACCGAGGCTCATGATGTTCGAAGTGACACCGAGATAATACATGCAGATGAAAGAGATGATAATAGCCACCGGCAACGTCAGTATCACCACCAGGGCACTGGGGAGATGAAAAAGAAATACAAGACAGACCAAGCTCACGGCCAGACAGAGTTTAAATATCTCATTTTTGAGGGTGCTTATGGATCTGTGAATCAGGTCAGACCTGTCGTAGGTAGTGACAATCTTCACTCCCTTTGGGAGAGAAGGTTGTATCTCTTTGTTGATCTTTTCCTTCACTCGCTCAATGACATCGAGGACATTTTGGCCAAAGCGGACAACGACAATCCCCCCGGCTACCTCTCCTTTTCCATCGAGGTCGGCAATGCCTCTTCGTATTTCGGGCCCGAGCTGGACGTGGGCAACGTCACTGAGTAATATGGGCGTGCCAGCATTATTAGTTCCTACGGCGATACCATCAATGTCCTGTATACTTTTTATATATCCACGTCCTCTCACCATATACTCGACTCCGGACATTTCGAGGACCCTTCCCTCTACATCGTTGTTGCTCTTTCGCACCGCATTCATGACTTTCGTGATAGAGATGTTGTAGGCAGAGAGACGATTGGGGTCAATTGATATCTGGTATTGTTTTACAAATCCGCCTAAACTTGCCACTTGCGATACCCCGGGCACGCTTTCGAGGGCCAGCTTGATATTCCAGTCCTGTAAGGAGCGCAGCTGAGACAGGTCATGGCCTCCACTCTCGTCCACTACGGCATAATTGAAGCCCCACCCGACACTTGTCGCGTCAGGACCCAGAACAGGATTGACATCAGCAGGCAGTTTGCTCCTTACCGACTGCAAGTATTCGAGGACACGGCTCCTGGCCCAATAGATATTGGTTCCTTCCTCAAAGATCACATAAATGAAAGAGCTGCCAAGAAAGGAAAAACCGCGCACCGCCTGCACCTTTGGCGTTGCAAGGAGCGTGGATGCAATAGGATAAGTAACCTGGTCCTCCACAAGGTCAGGGCTCCTGCCTTCCCAGTCCGTGAAGATGATAACCTGTGTGTCGCTGAGATCTGGAATGGCGTCAAGAGATGTCTTCGTGAGTGCCCAGTATCCCCAGGCGCAGAGGAATATCACCATCAGGAAGACGATGAATTTGTTCCTAGCGCTGTATGCGATAACTCTAGAAATCATTTTCAGTCTATAAATGTACGGGTTATGAGTTTAAGCGCTGTCAGTGTTTGTGCACTTCAAGGGGCTTCACACCCTTCAACTGGGCCTCCGAGTCTATGAGGAATGTTGCCGACGCCGCGACCTTCTCCCCTGCTTTCAATCCTGTAAGCACTTCTCTGAACCCTTCCCCCCTCGCGCCAAGTATCACCTCCCTCGGCTCAAAAAAACCGTCTCCCTTGTCGACATAGACGACCTGCCTTGCGCCGGTATCGATGACTGCATCATCGGGTATTGAGAGTTTCTTGCCAAGAATTATCTTCACCTCTACATTGGTGAACATCTGAGGTTTAAGCTGTCCGCTCGGGTTCGGAATAGAGAAGCGCACCTTTGCGGTCCTTGTCTCTCCGGAGAGAGCGGGATACACATAATCTATTCTTGAAAGAAACTCTTTCCCGGGAAAATAGCTCAGAGCAATACGTGCAGTCTGTCCCACCTTTATCATCGGCAATTCATATTCATATATGTCCGATATAATCCAGACCGTCGAGAGGTCTGCTACATCAAAGAGCTTCTCTCCGGG
>CAZNTS010000172.1:0-2877 GCA_964576045.1 uncultured Nitrospiraceae bacterium
CCAATGGGATTCTTGGGTTTCTTAATCAATGGGGCAAAAGACATTCTTAACTCGCAGAAGACACTGTTATCCAAGTGCGCTGGTGTCAATTTTCCTGTGAGTGTGTGGCACTCTCGGTACGGGCATCCAAGCGATTCGAACTGTATCGTCAGCCTCGGACGGCCATCGGACTCCTTGAAGTTCCTAACGGCGATCTTCGAAATTTGCCAGACCCTATCGTGGAACCGCTAGTGTGGCGGGCCCGCCGGGATTTGAACCCGGGACCCTTCCCCAAGTTGGCTTCTAAGCCAAGGCTTTTCGGGTGGCTTCCCATGGGTTCAGTCGCCCAGAGGTAAAAGCCTCACCAACGCCCACCAGGCATTACCGATGCTCTACCTTTTCAGGATCCGCGATTTTTGATGGATCTGACTGAGCTACGGGCCCTGCTAGACAGGCAGGCATGAAGGATAGGTAAACTTTTCCAAGTCGGCTCTGCGATCAAGTTCGCCATCGAACCGAAATGATCCCCTGCAGCTCCATTACATGCCCCAGCGATCATTTCAACTAATGCTTCTCGTGGCACAAAGCCAAGCTCACATGCAGGACGTGTTGCTCTAACCTTTGCACCACCTTGTTCCGAGATGCGTGATGTATAACCTCTAGAGGTGAATGAAACTGAGGTACAGGTCCTTGGGTCTGAGCATTGCAGACGTTATCGCATTGTCCGCAAACCCCAAGCGCCCTGCCATAGAAAACTATGCCCCCCAGGGTGAGGTCGTCCGCACGTAACGGCCCGCGGTTTTGATGTTGGTTCTGACTGGGCCCTGAGCCCTTCAGACGCTGTCAAAAGCATTTTGCAAGGCATCACTCGCACGGGGAGTTTGCCTCTTGGGTTTTGTGAGTAGGACGAGGGCTATGAAGGGGAATGTGTAAAGGCCCGACAGCAACCAAGCTGCGGAGTAACCGAAGCTTAGGACTGTTAGGGAGAATAGGGGTGGAAAGAAGAATCCTGCGAATAGTTGCGTGCCGTTAATGCAGCTCACCGCGAGCGACTCATATTCCGCATAAGCCTGCTCGCGGGCGGCCGAGAAACCCACCGTTAACGCTCCCCCGGCGCCAAATCCGACCATTAGGTTCGCAAACGCCGCCACTAGCACGTTGCTTACGGAGGCTGCCTCTAGGCCTACTACTCCGCTAATTCCACCGAGGAGGATTAACGCGGATGCGTTGTGAGTTCTGTCGTATAATGTTCCAAACAGGGGGGAGGAGAGGAGAGAGCCGAGCATAGCCAAAGCGCCAACACTACCCGCCAATGCAGCACTCATCTTGAGAGAACCCTCAAGGTAGTAGACCGTGAAGGCGCTGATTAGACCGGCAAAGCCGGTTACTCCGAACAATCCCAAGCCCAACAAGAAGAGTCGTCTGCTTGAGAATATTTTTCGGATCTCGTACAGGTCGATTGCAAAGCCTTCTCGGAGAGGGTCGTGTGGGACGAGGAGTAATATCAGAATCGCCGTCAAGACACCTATACTCCCGCTGATCGCCAAGCTCTCCCTCCAACCCCAAATATCCGCCAAGACGGCCCAACCAAAGATGCCTAAGGCGCCCCCAAAATAGAACGCTGCATTGAACAGCCCGACACTGAACCCTTCGGATTTGGTTCGAAAATACCGTGCCACTAGAATCACGGCCGGCCCGAAGACAAACGCCATCCCCGTCCCGACCAGAAACCTGAGCACGATGAGCTGTGTGAAGTCGGTTGCGATGGAGGTGAGCAGCGACGCCGCCGAAGCCAGCAAAGTACCGTATACGACCGTTCTCTTCGGTCCGATCTTCGCGGCTAGAAGCCCGCCGGGAATTTGGAACAGGCCGGCTCCCAGGTAGAAGCTTCCCACTGCCACGCCCAACCCGGAAACGTTTTGGTTCATGTCCCGCGCGACTAAGCTGAAGATTGCGGCGAAGTTGTACCAGTTTACGGCGTATACTAGTCGGCCAAGAATCAGAGACGTCATTGCCCTTCCGTTCTTGACTCGACTCATTAGGCATGCCCCGCCGTCGGGGTCACGCCGGATTATTCGGGCGGATAAAAAGCAGCGGACTGCTGAGCCGTTGTGAAGGTGTTATGCTTGCGGTTCTTGCAACTTCAAAGTAACCTTGCCCTGTTCTCTATTCCGGCCGATTAGGATCTCCATGCTATCTCCCACCTTCTTGCCTTGGAGTATGTGTTGTAAATCCTCCCAGCTGTGGAGCGGTTGGTTATCGGCTTCGAGGATCACATCGCCCGCGGACACGCCGTTTGAGTGGGCAGGGCTTCCCCTACCTACTCTTACCACAAGGACTCCATGATCGTATGGGATGTTGTATGAGCCGGCAATTTCGCGGGTAAGTGTCAAGCCGGCGATACCGACGTACGGCCTCATCACCCGTCCATGTTCTATAATCTCTTTCGCAATCTTCCGCGCCGCATTGATCGGTATCGCGAATCCTATGCCCTGGGCAAAAGGTATGTTTGCCGTGTTTACTCCCACAACCATACCGGAACTATCCACTAACGGGCCGCCACTATTGCCAGGGTTGATGGAAGCGTCGGTCTGGATTAGGTCTTCATACATACGGCCCTCGACGTGAATATGCCTCTTCAAAGCGCTGATAACCCCAACCGTCGCTGCCGGTCCGGGTAAAATGAATCCGTAGGGATTTCCAATAGCAATCGCGATCTGCCCGACCACCAGCTTGTCCGAATCTCCAAGCTTAACCGCAGGGAGACCGTCGCCATCCACCCGGACAACTGCGATGTCAGACATCGGATCGGAACCTAAGACCTCTCCCTGGAATTTCTTACCATCTGGCGTAAGAACTTCCACCCTCTGTGCATCCTCAACGATATGGTGGTTGGTC
>CAZNTS010000173.1:0-2997 GCA_964576045.1 uncultured Nitrospiraceae bacterium
TGACGGGCCGATCCACCGTTACGAATTGGTTTTTGGTTAATTTCTGGGCCGGAATGAAAAACGAAAAACAAACCGGTTTAGGGTGATGCTTATTAATGGTTATGACCTGGTTAAACCGCATTTCTCCCCCGCCTTTTTTAAGGCGATTTTATACTTGACATACCCATAATCAATGATTATAATAGGCTCATCAAGGAGATAGAGCCATGAAACCCATAATTTCAGCCCCTCACTTTCACAATGAAGAAGCCGCGTATGCCTTTATTGAGACTCGAATTTGGCCCAATGGCCCGACTTGCCCTCATTGTGGCGGCAAAGAACGGATCGGCAAACTGAACGGACATAGCACTCGGATAGGAACCTATAAGTGCTATGTCTGCCGTAAGCCTTTTACCGTCAAGATCGGGACCATCTTTGAGGATAGCCATATTCCCCTGCGTCTCTGGCTCCAGGCCATTTACCTTATATCTGCCTCCAAGAAGGGAATTAGCTCTCATCAACTACATAGAACCCTTGGGGTGACTCTCAAAACTGCTTGGTTTATGGGCCATCGTATCCGTGAAGCCATGCGGGAGGGCGACTTGGCTTCTTTCGGTTCCAATGGTGGGGCCGTGGAAGTTGATGAAACCTTCCTCTGGAACGAGCCTGGCATACCTAAACACCGGGGCTATGCTCATAAACGTAAGATTCTATCCCTTGTTGACCGTGAATCAGGTGAAGCCCGGAGCGTAGTTATTGATGATCTTTCTGCCAAAGGCGTTGTTCCGATCTTAAAAGAGAACATCGCCCATGAAGCCAGGGTAATGACCGATGATGCCGGTCAGTATAAATATCTCAATGAGCATTTTGCGGAGCATGGCACCGTTCAGCACAGCCAAGGCGAATATGTTTCCTTGGCCGATCCCAATATTCATACCAACACCGTGGAAGGCTTCTTTTCCATCTTCAAACGTGGTATGAAGGGCGTATATCAGCATTGCAAGAAACAACATCTTCACCGCTATCTTGCTGAGTTTGACTTCCGCTATAGCAAGCGCATCGCCAGAGGCATTGACGATACTGAGCGGGCCGAGAAACTCCTTTCAAGTGTTGTAGGTAAGAGGCTTACCTATCAAACGACTCATTAAAAGAGAATGATCCTAGTGCTTATGATAATGAGATAATTTTATAATAAGCATTACAATGCCAAATATACAAGATAAAAGCACAACAGCAATCGCCGACAGCGCAAACCATGAGGGGATACGTATGTGGCCATCACTAGAAACTGCTGGCTGGATATACGATATTGCGAATATTGGACTTATTATTGGGCTTGCTGTTGGCATTGTATCAACTATACTTATTGTATGGATGGGAAATATTAAAGAAGCGTTTTTACGAAACAACCTTGCCACCACAATGGAACGTGTAGCTACGGCAGAACAACGAGCCGCAGAAGCAAACCAAAAGGCAGAGGAAGAACGCTTGGCCCGAGTAAAGATAGAAGAGAAAATAGCCCCAAGATATTTACCTGTAGAACAATATAATATTCTACGTGACAAATTGGCCAAATACGCTGGAATGGCAGTTGATGTCATAGCTTACCCTGGTGGTTCTCCTGATATAATTCCCTTATCATATCAAATAGCACATTTGTTGCATGAAGCTAATTGGGATATGGTATATTTAAAAAGTACTGGCTCCGCAATGTTTGTTGAAGGTGTTATTGTTGCCATAAGAAACGAGTCAGATCACGATGCTTTATCAGCCGCCATATTACTAGTGGAAGGATTAAATGCTAATGGCATTGTCACTGTCTTTAAGAACTCATTGCCCGAGCAGGATAAAGGACTTTTTGTTAGTTCTGCTACAACAGATGTTCTTAATAAAAGAAAAGAAATAACACGAATTAAAATACTCATCGGTATTAAACTATAATAGAGGGACCATTTATGACAAAAAATAATAAGTCCAAACCCAATGACAAAGAACAATCTGCCCGATTTATGGAGATAGCAGAGCAGATTCAATCCGAAAATGCCCAAGAAGCCTTTGAAGAGACCATGAGTAAGGTCGCTAAAAAGAGAAAACCTACAAAATCTTGACCATATCCTTTAGCAATATTTCAACTTCAGTTATGAGTGCCCTTGCTTCTTCTTCGGTATAGGTTGCTTTAGGATGCATAGTGGGATTTCTCCAAGCAATTTTTATTGTCTCAAAATGATTTATCATAGATTCATGTTTAATTCTTTCTTGGTCTTTTGAATTTGGATGTTGGGTATTAATTCGTCCCCTTATTAGATTAAGTATTTTTTGCCATTCTGAATCACAGGTTATTGTTTCACCTATACCTAATTTATTGGCATAATATTGGACAGTTTTTTCCATAATTCGCATCAAATGAAAAACAGAAGCTGTATATCTTCCCAACGCGTAGCATCTACCAGCTTCTGCAATATCATCAATAGAATCAGGAAAGGTATCTATAACCTCATTGCCCAAAAATAACGTATCATATAGTTTTACGTGTTCGGAATCTAGCAAAAATATATGTCGTGATGATAATTCGTCATGAACCCTACCAATTAATTCGTGTAATAATGTTTGAAGTAAAGTCTCTTCTTTGATGTTAGTTTTGAGTAAATCGATAATTTTATTTGCAGTAATTACCGATAAAGATAAGCCATATTTTTCGAGACTTTCTTTTAAAGGATAAATTTCTTTTTTTGCCCATGAGAAAAGATTGATTTTCCCTCGGTCATTGGTTGCTTTTACATTGCTCAGTAAATCAATAGTCCGAATTTGGTATATAAAATCATGAGCGTAAAATTTGAGCATGACCCATAAACTAACTATAGTATGGTTTTCCCAAATAGAGAGACTATAGTTCTCCTTGGTAACCATCTTACCCCTTTTTCACGGGTATGTCAAGTATAACATCCCGTTTTCTAAAGGGTCGAACTGCAAAATCTTGAATAATGTTTATTATATAAGATTTATTGTATAGAAGCATTA
>CAZNTS010000174.1:0-8992 GCA_964576045.1 uncultured Nitrospiraceae bacterium
TCGTCTTTTCGCCTTTCTTACTGATAAGCACTACCATCGGCCTGAAGAATACAAAATCCTGGTGAAAGGGTGTCTTAACAGTACCGCCAAAAGAGCTATTGTCTCCCAGCGCGATGTGTATAGTACCGAGAATCTTCTCCGACTCAAGGATATTGTCAGGCCTCTTTGCCTTTTCGTTCGTGCCTATGCCAAGCTCGGCTATACTGCCGTTCTCCGTTCTCTCTTGAAGTTTGGCCCTGAGCGTTTCAGCAAAGGACTCCCTCCCTTCAACCTTAACCACAAACCCGTTCCTAACTGTCAGGATTACGGGGGAATCCAGTTCACGGGTAGGAGCCCACTCGAGGACAAGTCTTCCGCGGGCCATCCCTTCCAAAGGCGCAAAGAAGACCTCTCCGGCCGGAAGATTGCCAAAAGAGCCAGGCCTTGTGAGTATCCCTGTATCAGGGATCGCAGTTCTTCCTTTCTTAGAAAGTAATAAGTGCGTACCGTTCGGCGACTTAACCTCGACGTTGTCGGCCCTGTTGACTATCTTCGCTATACCCTTCGTCCTTCTTGAAAGCCGTTCCCAATCCACATTCATCGACCCTTCGAACATCGATACATCGAACAAGGGCATACTTGCGTATTTTGCACGACAAATCCTTGTGAGGAAATCCCGGAACCGTGTGTGGCTTGTAGAGTAATTGGACAACGCAATCACGGCATTCACCGATATACCGCAACCTTTCTTTACTACTGCCTCTGCAATCTTTGCGTCTTGAACAGAAATCTCTTTCATAAGAAGGGCCTCAAGGACTCCAGCTTTCCTCAGTGCATTTACCGTTTTTTCACCGAAGGCAAGTCGCCATAGCTCTTCCGGAGGCTCGGCACCGTGGCTCAGCATGGAAGGATACTCGTGATACACCACGTTCCTTGTTATCGTCTTTCCTATCTCGGCTGTCAGAAGCGCGATGTCTCTGAGCCTCTCTCTCCTGCACTGATCGTTCGGGTCCACGATTTCCTTATCCGATATCCTGTCGGTGAAGACAAGGACCCGTTCTTCCATTCTTACACCAAGGTTCGTTGTAAAAATCGCTCTTATTAAATCAGTGCGCATATCTCATATTACCTTTTCTCTTTCATGATCTCAACTTTTAGGAGTTCTGCGCCGGCAAATAACTTTACAAAGCCTCTGCTCAAGCACTTGTAGTAATATCGCTATGATCCTGTTTATTTCTTCGATCCCGCGCCTAATGCCGGAATAATCCGGGCAGAAATTATGACTTTCCTGAAAAGATTCCTTAACGTCATTGTGCAATTAGTCGCCAATAAGGTTGCAAGATTCTCCCAACGTTCCTGGTGTCATGTGAGTTGAGGACACCAAGCCCACGGCATAGTTACCGGCCTTGGCGATACACTTTTTCAAGTCTGCAGACTCCTGCGAGCAGGCGTACGCTCTCACGTACATCGCAAAAACGGTTTACTTTAGCTGATTGTCGTGCTGCATCAGCCCAGGCAATCCGCCAAGGCAGAGAAGTGTGCATCAAAAAAAGATCCGAAAAAAACTGGATTCCCGCCTTCCCAGGAATGACATCGATGGCACAACGTTGAATTTGAAAGAAGAATTAAACCTAAGAGGACTACCGAAAGAGTAGTTCCATCTGTTCCAGTTCTCCTCCGGAGAAGCCGATGGGGTATTCGCTGTCAAAGCAGGCCGAGCAATAATCCCCCGAGTCCGGCACAATCCTTTTGAGGCCTTCCAAGCTCAGGTAAGCGAGTGTATCCGCGGTAATATACTTTCTCGTCTCTTCTATCATATGTGTGAACGCAATGAGTTCCTGCCTCGTCGGGGTATCAATCCCGTAAAAACAGGGCGAGATGGTTGGAGGAGAACTTATCCTCATATGGACCTCTTTAGCGCCCCCCACTTCCCGTATCATCTTTACAATCTTCTTGCTGGTGGTCCCCCTCACGATGGAGTCATCCACTACAATGACCCTTTTCCCTTCCAGCAGCTTTCTCACGGGATTGAGTTTGATCTTAACTCCGAAGTGACGTATACTTTGCTTCGGCTCGATGAAGGTCCTCCCTACATAGTGGTTCCTTATAAGACCAAAATCGAAGTGAATGCCGCTTGCCTCCGAGAACCCTATGGCTGCAGGCACACCGGAATCAGGCACTGGGATGACGATATCAGCGTCCACTGGCAATTCCCTGGAGAGCTGTCGGCCGAATTCCTTCCTGACCTCATTTACATTTCGGTATCCGAAAATATAGCTGTCAGGTCGTGAAAAATAAATAAATTCAAAAATGCAGTGAGCTCTCCTTCCGTTCGAAAAAACCTTTACTGATCTCATCCCGTTTTCGTTGATAACGAGCATCTCTCCCGGTTCTATGTCCCTGACATAGGAGGCGTTGATGAGATCTAGGGCGCAGGTCTCGGAGGCCACAACGTATGAGCCGTCCACTTCCCCCAGACACAGCGGCCTCACACCAAAAGGATCTCTCACTGCAATGAGTTCTTTTTCCCTGAGTATGAGCAGGCTGTAAGCACCGCTCACTCTGTTCAGAGCCTGGATTATCCTATCGTATGGGTCATCTCCGTTTGCATGCGCGATGAGATGAACGATCACCTCGCTGTCAGATGTGGACTGAAATATGGCACCCTCGTCTTCAAGTTCCTTCCTCAGTTCGATAGCGTTCACGAGGTTGCCGTTGTGGGCAAGTGCAAGGGAACCAAGCGCGAAGTTGGCCACGATGGGCTGGACATTCTTCAAAACGCTGCTACCGGCTGTGGAATAACGGTTATGTCCGATAGCCAGGTATCCCGGCAGCCTTTTCAGCCTCTTCTCAGTAAAGATATCGGCGACAAGTCCCATGGATTTTTCTATAAAGAGCTGCTTGCCATCCGACGAGCAAATACCAGCCCCTTCCTGCCCCCTGTGTTGAAGGGCGTACAGCCCGAGATAGGTCAGGTTAGCGGCTTCGGGATGGTTGAAGACTCCGAATACTCCGCACTCCTCATGGATATCGTGGAACAAGAACACCTCCTGATTTCGCCCTAGGATTTATCCGCCGAAAAGCGGATATAGTTTTCCCAGTATCCCAGCAATTCCCTCGTAGCCCTCAGGTCACCGAGACAGTATTTTGCTATGTCGATATATCTGCCGGAGGTAAACAGACCTTTGACCTCATATCCGGTTATCCCCTCTGATTTTGGGCTCTTTATGCCATAAGTTCTGCACCACATGTCCAGGCTGAACTTTCTCCTGGTTGCGCCGTAGAATGTAAGTTGATCGAGCAGATCGATATGGGCACCGTTATACCTGTTGGGCATAAGGTCACGGGAAGGTTTTAACTTGTGTACTGCAGACCTTATCATTAGAAAGGGACAGTCAAAGCTCCTGCCGTTGAAAGTGATGATCTGGTCATACCCTTTGACTGTATCCCAAAACCTCTGAAGTATCTCTTTCTCATTGCCTGCCTGAAAGGTGATGCCGTCCTCTTCGAATGGCAGCAACGGCTCACCCGGCATCCCGTAATAAACTGCCCCTTTCATCGTATCAGGATTAAGCATCCCAATCGCCACTACCTCTCCGGTAAGGGGATAAAGTGAGAGACTCTCCTTTACTTCCTGAACCTCATCCTCTGTTTCAGCCCACCTGAGAAAATAGTTTTGCATCTCCTTGTCCAGGGAGGCAAATTCCCGTCCCACAGTCTCTATGTCAAGAATTACTCGCGACATCCCCTATCGTAACCACATATGAGTAACACTCAATAAAGTCTTAAGACGCCTTGGGAAGTTCCTTGAACACCTTCCATGTCTTCAGAAGGTCTATGGCACGCTGGAGCTGGACATCATCCTTCTCCGACACCTCTAACGGCGCTGTTTCCTGCTCGATCTGCGTACTCTCTTCTTCTCTGTCGTTTCTCAGATGTCTCTCCAGATCCTTTTCCCTCACTACCGCGTGTTCCTTTGTACCGTTCTTAGCCTCGATCTTAGCAACAATATCAGGCGCAATGCCGGTGGACTGTATGGATATACCGTTGGGCGTATAATAACGCGCCGTGGTAAGCCTGAGACCCGATCCGTCACTGAGTGGGACCACGCTTTGGACAGAGCCCTTTCCAAAAGTCTGAACCCCAAGGATCACTGCCCTGTGCCAGTCCTTCAGAGCCCCCGCCACAATCTCGGAGGCGCTCGCACTTCCCTGGTTCACAAGGACAACCATGGTAGCTTTATCGTAAAAAGGCTTGTTCCCTCCAGATTTGTATTCAGTCTTTTCTCCAGTCCTGTCTTTTATGTATACCACGAGTTTCCCGGCAGGTAAAAACTGACTCGAAACATCCACTGCACTGTTAAGAAGGCCGCCGGGATTGTTCCTGAGGTCCAGGATAAGAGAGCCCACTTTATTATCATCGTTAAGTTTGGCCAAGGCGTTCGAAAGATCGTTGGCGGTCTGCTCCTGGAACTGAGTGATCTTCACATAGCCGATTCCGTCTTCCAGTATCTTGTATTTTACGCTCTTAACCTTAATGATGTCCCTCATTATCGAAAAGTCCTTAGGCTCCTTCCAGCCTTCCCTCACCACAGTGATTTTGACCGATGTCCCCTTAGTCCCCCTCATCTTGTTCACAGCGTCTAGGAGGCTCATGTCCTTCGTGCCTTCGTCATTTATCTTGATAATCTTGTCTCCTGCCATGATTCCTGCCTTGTATGCAGGAGTATCCTCGATAGGTGCAATTACGGTCAGAAAGCTGTCCTTTATGCCAATCTGGATGCCGAGACCCCCGAACTCCCCCTTAGTGTCGACCTGCATTTCTTTGTACGCCTCGGGGGTCATGAAAGCTGAGTGAGGGTCAAGAGAGTTCAGCATCCCCCTGATGGCGCCGTAGACGAGATCCTTTGTCTTCATGTCTTCCACATAATTCCTCTTTATGATGGACAGTGCCTCTGTAAACACCTTAATATTTTCATATCCCTCAACCTCTGCATTAACGAGGCCTATGGACCACCTTCCAACAATGATGCCCGCAACGGCAACAGCTAGGATAAGAGCCCAGATTACAAATACCTTTCGCTTACCTAATATCATCATTCACTAGCCTCCATCTATTTTCTCTTCAACCATTGCATCGGATCGAGAGGTTTTCCCTTGTAGCGCACCTCGAAATAAAGGGAAGGGGCGTTCAGCATCCCGGACTCTCCAACCTTGCCAATGAGGTCTCTTATTCTTATTATATCTCCAACCTTCAAAAAAGTCTCAGAGAGGTTCCCATAGAGCGTGTGGTAGCCTTCTCCATGGTTTATTATGACGAGGTTTCCATACCCCTTAAACCAGTCAGCAAAAACAACCTTTCCGCCATATACAGCCTTTGCCGAGTCATCGTCGGTCCTGATATGGATACCGTTCCGAAAAATAGGGGTATTGAACTTCGGGTCCTTCTGGCTGCCGTAAGGAATGGCAACCTTGCCGTTCACAGGCCATAAAAGGCTTCCCTTCAGTGCAGGAAAGCCCTTCCCTTCATACGTATCTTTCTCCTCAAGCTTTCTGATAACATCCAAGAGCCGTTTGGACGCCTCCTGGAGCTCCCTTATGAGCTTCTCATTGCTTGTTTTTTCCTTTCTCACCGATGCCAGAACGGACTCCTTTTCCTTCTTTTTCTCTGTCACTGAAATCTCGGTTAGCCTGATCTTCTCCTCTTCTCTCCTTAACTGCGAGGTGAGGGACCCCAGCCGCTTATTCTTTTCATCAAGACTCTTCAGGATCTCAGAAAACTCTTCGATCGCCTTGCGCTCCCTGAGATTGATCCTCTCAAGATACTTCCATCTTCTCATCAAGCCGGCCATATCATCCGTCGAGGTGAGGAGAAATACTATGTCGCCAGACTGCCCGTATCTGTGCATGGTCCTTAGTCTCACCTTCATCCATCTCTTCTTCCTGTCCAGTTCATCCCTTGCGGCGACAATCTCATCCTCTACCTTTTTGGCCTCCGCCTGGGTCATTTTGAGCCTCTGTTGCTGCTTCCAGAGGTTCGCTTCGAGTTCACTCAACCTCCTGTCCATGGAATCGAGGTCCTCAAGGATTGAATGCTCATGCCTCTTTGTCTGTTCAAGCTTTTGCTTATAGCTCTCCATCTGCTTCTGGACATTGCGGTATTGCTCCTTGGGATTACTCTCGGCAGAGGCGCCGGTTGGCAATAGGAATTCGAAAAGCAAGAGGTAACAGGTAATGGTCGTAAAAAATGCAACAGAGAAAGATCTAAGAGTCCGTTTTACACTTTGCATTTCATTTCGCGCTAAAATTTTATCCTTCCCATCGCAATGAGCGATCCGGTAATGCCCAGGAAGAGACCGATAACGGGCAGAGAAAAAAGCATTTCGGCAGGGAGGACCACTGTCCTCACAACAGGAACTGTGACGCCCAGCTTATATACAACGCCGTAGTAGAAGGCAAAGGCAATTAGAGTGCCGATGATACCTCCCACAATGCCGATCACGCTTCCTTCGATCACAAAGGGAGTCCTGATGAACCCCCCCGTTGCGCCGAGGAGCTTTAAAGTCTCAATCTCCTCCTTCCGGCGGTAAAAGAGTATTTTCACGGTGCTATAGCATATAAAGATAATTCCCGAAACGGTCACGCCTGTGAGAATGAGACCTATGGTCTCCGTCCCTGTCTTGATGGAATGAAGGGAAAGGAGGAATTTCTCACCGTACTGTATATCGTCAATGCCATCCATCTTTTTCAGGGAGTCAGCAAAAGATTTTACGGTCTGTGGCCCCACTGCATTCTTTTTCAAGCGTATCTCCACAGACGCAGGAAGAGGATTCTCATCAAGACCTTCAAGGATATATTCGGCGTCCTTAAGGGATGCCTTCAATTCTCTGAGGGCATCGGCCTTCGATATGTAAGTAACCCTCTCCACTGAACCATCCTCCTTTATGGAGGACAGAAGTTTTTGTATTTCCTTCTCGCCTAGCCCGTCCTTGAGGTACGCGATAATGAAAAACCTCTCAGGAAGCTTTTTGGCAAAAAGATCGAGGTTGTAAATAGATGCTGCTACCAGCGTGATGACAAGGAGCCCAATGGAAATGGTCACCATTGAAAGAAGGTTGATCCACTTTTCACGCCATAGGCTCTGAAGCGCGAGCTTTATTGAATACGACATGGAATCACCCCGCCTCCTCACTCACAATATCTCCATTGTCAAGCCTCACAACCCTTTTCCCGGTGTTTCTGAAGAGTTCCTTGTTATGGGTTGCAACGAGTATCGTAGTGCCCCTTGCATTTATCTCTCGGAATATCCTCATAATCCCGGTAGCCGTGTCGGGATCGAGGTTCCCCGTAGGCTCATCCGCCAACACAATAATCGGATCACCCACAACTGCCCTAGCAATGACAACCCTCTGCTGTTCCCCACCCGAGAGGGCCGCAGGAAAACTGTCAGTCTTGTGCCTGAGATTTACCATTTTGAGGGCTTCGAGAACCAACGGCTTAACTTCTCTTTCGGGGACCTTTCTCACCCTGAGGGCCAGCGCCACATTATCGAAGACATTTCTGTTGAGCAAAAGCCTGAAATCCTGAAAAACAATCCCGATACTCCTTCTAAGCTTTGGGATACTCGATCCACTCAGGCCATACGTATCCCATTCCGCAACGGTAACCCTGCCGCTGTCAGGGAACTCCGCTGCATATACCATCCTCATTAGGGTGGTCTTGCCAGCCCCGCTGGGACCCGTGATAAAGGCGGTCTCGCCCTTTTCGATGAAAAGGTTTATGTTTCTCAGGGCGGTAGTGGTATCGTAGTACTTTGATACCTGTTTGAAACTTATCATAATGATGTCCTGACAGTTCTTACAATCTCTTCCACCGTCAAGCCGTAGAATGCCATTAATTCGTCAGGTTTGCCCGAGCGGCCAAATGTGTCCTTTATCCCTATCCTCTTGACCATTGCCAGGCCCTGCTCGGAAAGAAACTCGCACACCGCGCTTCCTAGCCCCCCGATCACCGAATGTTCTTCGGCAGTAACGATGAGCCTCGATGCCTTATCTGCTTTCGTCAGTGTATCTCCGTCAAGGGGTTTGATCGTCGACATGTTGACAACCCCAACGTCCACTCCATCGGATTCTAGGATTTTCCGGGCCTCCAGAGCGAGCGACACCATGACACCAGTCGCAATGATGTTCGCATCCTTTCCGAGATGAAAAGTATGGGCCTTACCTATCCTGAACCTGTAGTCTTCTGGCATTACCACAGGCACCTTTGATCTTCCAAGCCTAACATAAACAGGACCGGAGTATTCCGCGACAGCATGTATGACCTGCCCAGTCTCCGGCCCATCTGCAGGGGAAATAACGGTCATCCCTGGCAACACCCTCATCAGAGCAATATCCATTAATGCCTGATGGGATGCACCGTCTTCGCCAACCGTGATTCCACTGTGCGTTGCAACGAGCTTAACGTTAAGTCTGGAATAACAGATACTCTGCCGTATCTGCTCCCATGCCCTTCCTGTCTCAAAGACGGCAAAAGTTGACGCAAAGGGTATCTTTCCCTCAAGTGAAAGTCCTCCGGCAGTACCGATCATGTCCTGCTCGGATATACCCATGTTAAAAAATCTTGCGGGGAAAGCCTTTGCGAACTTAGCGGTCTTCGTAGAACCGGAGAGGTCAGCGTCCAGCACCACCACTTCCTCCCTTAGTTTGCCCAACTCAAGGAGGGCCTCGCCGTATGCATCCCTTGTCGCAACCGTCTTGCATTTCTGCCCCGCCACCGTAGTATCTTTGCTTTCGCCCATTATTCCAGCTCTCTTAATGCCTTGTCCCGTTCTTCTTTTGAGGGGGCAACTCCATGATATTCGGCCTTCCCTTCAAAGAAGGATACTCCTTTCCCTTTAACAGTCCGCGCAATAATGACCGTTGGCTTCTCTTTCACGCCTTCGGCTTCGTCCAACGCACTAACAATCTTCTCCATGTCATGCCCGTCTATATCTATAACGTTCCAGCCAAAAG
>CAZNTS010000175.1:0-7724 GCA_964576045.1 uncultured Nitrospiraceae bacterium
CTGGCCTGAATTCCTGAACGACCTGCCCACTACGTCGGACTTTATCTATATCAGGAAACATGGGAGCGGAGGCGGCCATGCCTCATCGTACAGCACAGAGGAATTGAAGGTAGACGCCGTGCGGATACGCAAGTACATACGGCAGCGCAAAGATGTTTTCATTTACTTCAATAACGACGCATCAGGATATGCTACCCGAAACGCTCTGGAACTGTCAGGGATGCTCAAGAAATGACCTTCCGTACGATAAGGAAACTTCTGAGGCTGAGAAACGTCTTCACGTCGTTGATCTTAACATTGTACGCAATTACACTCTTGTCCTTGATTGCAACCCCCGCCTTCCCCTTGTCCTTACCCTGAAATGATAAACCAGCAGATCGCAAAAATGTTCGGCGAAATGGCCGATCTTCTCGAGATTAAGGGAGAGAACGTCTTCAGGATAAGGGCCTACAGGAGGGCCGCCCAGAATATAGACGGTCTTCCCAAGGACGTGTCTCAGATGACCGACGCAGAACTTTTGGCCATACCAGGCATAGGACAGGATCTGGCGGGCAAAATCAAACATTACGCAGAAACGGGGAAGATGGAGGCCTACGAGGAGCTAAAAAAGGAGGTGCCTGAAGGCCTAACTCTGCTGCTCACCGTCCCGGGCCTCGGTCCGAAGACCGCAATGCTTCTTCATGAGAAGTTAAAGATCAGGGATATGGGGGATCTCGAACGCCTGGCAAGAGAGCACAGGCTTTCCGGACTTCCCGGCATAAAAGACAAGACAGAGGAAAACATCCTTAAAGGCATTGAGATGCTGAGAAGGGGCAAGGAAAGGATGCCAATCGGAAGAGCGCTCCCTATCGCCAACGAGATACTCTCCCACCTGCGCGAAAAGGCTCCTGTCCGGCAGCTTACCCTTGCCGGAAGTCTCAGGAGATGGAAAGAGACGGTCAAGGACATCGATATCCTCGCCACCTCGGAAGATCACAAAAGGGTCATGGGCGCCTTTGTACGTCTGCCCATGGTGAAGGAAGTACTTATGCGTGGTCCGACAAAGTCCAGTGTGATAATTTCCCAAGAGATACAGGTCGATTTGAGGGTGGTCGAAGAGGAGTCTTTCGGTGCCGCCCTCGCGTATTTTACCGGAAGCAAGGCCCATAACATAAGGCTGAGAGAGATGGCTGTAAAGAATGGATTGAAGATCAACGAATACGGGATATTCAGGGAGAAGGACCACAAGCGGCTGGGCGGAGAAAGAGAAGAAGACGTCTATAGGCTCCTAGGTCTTCCCTTCATCCCTCCGGAACTACGAGAAGACACTGGAGAGATCGAAGCCGCCATTGAGGACAGGCTGCCGAAACTACTGGAGCTCAATGATATCAGGGGAGACCTTCATGTACATACCAGCCGCAGTGATGGCAGTCACACACTCGATGAACTTATAAGGAGTGCTCGGGAACGGGGATATGAATATATTGCCATTACGGACCACACCAAGGGACTGGGCGTCGCTCGTGGCCTCAACGAAGACAGGATACTCGATGAGTTGAGAGAGATAAGGGCGGTGAACAAGCGGCTGAAGGGATTCAGGTTATTGACGGGGGCAGAAGTCGATATCAGAAGCGACTATACACTGGACCTTCCGAATGATATCCTTAAGCAGCTCGATATAGTCGTGGCCTCGGTTCACTCAGGGTTCAGACAGAGCAGGGAGAAGATCACGAAGAGACTGGTCTCTGCCGTGAGGAACCCCTTTGTAACGGTCATCGCCCATCCCACAGGAAGACTGATAGGCGAACGTGATGCCTACGAGGTGGACATGGAACAGGTCTTCGTTGCTGCAAAGGACAACGGGAAGGCAGTTGAGATCAATGCGTATCCTCTCAGGCTGGACATCAACGACGTCTATGCGAAGCATGCAAAGGAAATGAACATCCCCCTTATCATCAATACCGACACCCACGTTATCAGCCAGTTCGATTACATGATCTATGGGGTTTCAATCGGCAGGAGAGGATGGCTCGAGAAAAGGGACGTTCTTAATACACTTGGTGCGGGAAATCTGCTAAAATGGTTAAAAAAATCCAGGCCACCACTATAGGGGGAAAATGAGGGACAGGGTTCTGGTATGTGGATCCGGCTCCAGGACGTTGGCCAGTCTGAGCTCCTTTCTTAAGCGGCGGAAGAACATGAAGGTCGAGTTCATGGATAACGTCTACTCTCTGAGGGAAAGGGCCTCAAAGGACAAGGAACAGAACCTTGTGTGAGTTGTTGCCCTTGACGCCGCAAAAACGGAGCGTAGAAACCGGGCGGTGCTCTGCAAACCGTGACAGAAAAAGGGCAGAGGCAAAGGCCTCAGATTAAGCGATGGCTCCCTACCTCGCCTATCGCCTTTTCTACTGATGGACATCATAACCTCACATACCAACGCAGACTTTGACGCATATGCCTCAATGGTGGCCGCCTCCAAGCTTTATCCAGAAGCTCATATCATCTTCCCAGGTTCACAGGAAAAAAAGGTGCGGGATTTCCTCGCGGTCTTCCCGCATGTCGGAATTTACCGCATCAGGGATGTCGACCTTGCAAAGGTCACCAGACTTATTATAGTAGACACAAAATCCATGGAGAGGATCGGCCCTTTTGCGGAGCTACTGTTGAGACCCGAAAGAACGCTTGTTCATATCTACGACCACCATCCCCGCACCCCACACGACATCCGCGGTTCCGTAGAGGTGATCGAGGACGTGGGAGCTACCGCAACCATATTCGCCGAGATACTGAAGTTAAGAAAGATTCCCTTAGCCCCGATGGAAGCTACAATACTCTGCCTTGGGATATACGAAGAGACAGGCTCCCTGCTTTTCCCTTCGACAACCGAGCGGGACGTGCTAGCAGTGGCAACCTTGCTGAAGAGGGGAGCCAGCCTGAAGATAGTCTCGAGATTCATGCGGGCCGAACTTAGCAAGGAAGACCTCGACCTTCTAAGCGAGCTACTGGGGTCGGCCTCTGACATCGAACTGGACGGCATACGGATAAAGATAGTCAAGGCTACACGGGAAGATTACGCCGGAGACGCAGCGCACTTCGCTCACAGGATCATGGACATGGAGGATATAGACGCCCTCGTGCTTCTCTTAGGGATGCAAGGCAAGATCGTAATGGTCGGCAGGAGCAGGGTCCCTGAGCTGGATGTTGCCGAGGTAACAAGGGTGTTTGGCGGAGGAGGTCATCCCAGCGCGTCTTCGGCTATCATAAAGGAAGTGCCATTGGAAGTGGTTGAGGAGCAGGTGAAGGTCCTGCTGCATTCGTACATAAAACATGGCAAGACTGCCAGAGACGTGATGACCGCTCCTGTAATAACCATACCTTGGAACGACATTGTCAAGAATGCCGAATCCATGATGACCAGGTACGGAGTGAACGTGCTTCCAGTGGTAAGGGACGGGAAATACAAGGGGATAATTTCAAGAGAGGTCGTGGAGAAGGCCATATTCCATGGCTTCGCGCGAAGCAGTATAGGAGATTTTACCACGACCGACGCGCAGACCGTGAGTTTCGATACCAAAGTGCCCGACATTGAGCGACTGATGATCGAGCAAAACCAGCGTTTCGCACCGGTGCTTGAGGACGGCAGGATCATCGGAGCTATAACAAGGACTGACATACTGAGAATTCTTTACGAAGACATGTTGAAGCGTAGAAGACTCCAGCCCCCCAGAGGAGAAAAACCATCCATCGGAAGGAACCTGGCGGCATGGCTCAGAGAGAGATTCCCTGCTAGGATAGCTGAGATGCTCGAGCTGGCCGGCGAGGTTGCAGAGTTCCTCGGGTTCAAGGCTTATCTCGTGGGCGGCTCGGTGAGGGACCTGCTTCGCGGCCAGGAAAATCTTGATATCGATATCGTAATAGAAGGCGACGGGATCATCTTTGCAAAGGAGTTCGGCCAGCGGCTCAACGCCCGTGTCAGAGCCCATGACAGATTCGGAACGGCCCAGATCCTCGCATCCGACCTGAAACTCGACGTCGCGACCGCCAGGACAGAGTACTATGAATCACCTGCAGCCCTTCCCACGGTGGAGACATCCTCTGTGAAGAAGGACCTCTACAGGAGGGACTTCACCATCAACACTCTTGCCATCGCGCTCAACCCCCGAGACTTCGGTCTTCTCATTGATTTTTTTGGAGGCCAGCGTGACCTGAGAGAAAAGACAATCAGGGTTCTCCACAATCTGAGTTTCATCGAAGACCCTACGAGGGCCTTCAGGGCAATGCGTTTTTCAGAAAGGTTTGGGTTCAAGCTCAGCAAACATACGGAGAACCTCATCAAGTCAGCCCTCAGGATGAATCTCTTCGACAAGCTTTCTGGCTCAAGGCTCTGTGACGAGCTTCTCCTAACTTTCAGCGAGACCGAGCCTGTGAGAACAATCAAGAGACTCTCTGATTACGGGCTTCTGAAAGTGATTCATCGGGACCTGGTGTTCGACGTGAGGCTGGAAACCATACTGCTGTCCGTACACGACACGCTCTCCTGGTTCAACCTTTTGTTCCTCGATGAGAGGCCGGATAGAGGCACCCTCTATCTCATGGCGCTGTTGTCTGTACTCAGTGAAGACAATAGGGAAGCGGCTCTCGAGAGGCTGGCCACTCCGCCGAAAGTGAAGGAAATAATCAGCAAAGGCATCTTCCGTGCCCGCGAATTGATAAATGCTCTTCCCTTAAACGACCCTGCGAAAACCTACAGGGCCATCCATGCCCTCGACCTCGAAACAACCCTATTTGCAATGGCAAGCGCTGCCGATGATCAGAAGAAGAAGGAGATATCGCACTATCTCATAGAGCTTAGGAAGGTAACGGTCCAGATGAACGGTGCGGACATCAGGGGGATGGGTATTGTACCCGGACCAATCTATTCCGCGATTCTCAGCTCTGTTCTCGATGAAAAGCTGCGGGGAGGCTTGAAGACAAAGGAAGCCGAGATCGCGTTCGTGAGAGAGCGATACGCGGGACTCTCCGGCCACCAGTCGCCTTTGTAATCTCGACTGAAAATTCCTATAATGTAGATAAATACCGCTCTTTAAGGAGGACCTATGGCACGCGTATATCTACTTGTAAACGTATTACCCGGTAAAGACGTTTTCATAAGGGATACTCTGAGGGGCATAAAAGGTGTAGCAAACGCAGATGTGGTGACCGGTCATTACGACATCGCAGCGGTAATCGAGGGGAAGGACACAAGAGAGATTTTCGACAAAATATTCCAGAAAATAAGAAAGATAAAGGGGATAAACAGGACGGAGACCTTTGTGGCTGTCGAGTAGACTATCCTCTTCGCTTGATTTTTCCTATGTCTACAGGACAGAGGAGGGGGAAATGCTCAATAAGGGTTACTGCTCAATCGACCCTGAGGCCAGCGATTGCGCTGTTCATCTTACCGCTCCTTAACCCCTCAAGGTCAAGGCTCACAAAAGTGTAGCCTAAAGACCGGAGCTCATCCCAAACCGCCTTTCTCGTTGTCGGATCAAGCATTCTTGAGATGTCCTCCTCTCTCAGCTCGATCCTGGCCGTATCGCCGTGGTGCCTCACTCTCAACTCACTGAAACCCCGGGACTTCAGAAACTTCTCAGCAGCCTCTACCTTCCTTAACGCATCCATTGAGATGGCTTCCCCATATGGAAACCTTGAAGAAAGGCATGGTGAAGATGGCTTGTTCCATGTCGAAAGCCCCAGTGCGCGTGATAGCTGCCTTATATCGTCTTTTCTCAGTTCCGCCTCCATGAGGGGGCTTCTCACCCCGCTTGCAAGGGCGGCCTTTCTGCCGGGCCTCCAATCATCAACGTCATCGAGGTTACTGCCGTCCAGCAAATGCGCATAGCCTTCCGAAGACGCAATATCGCTTAATCTGCTGAAAAGTTCGCTTTTGCAATAGAAACACCTGTCAGGAGGGTTCTTCCTGAAATCATCGTTCTGCATCTCATAGGTCTCGACAAACATGTGTTTGACGCCCATTTCCATGGCCGCTTTCTCAGCATCGAGCAGGTCCTGCTCCGGTGACGTAGGAGAATGGCCCGTCACCGCCAGCACTCTCAAGCCTGACAGGGTTGCAGCCTTAAGGAGGAACGTGCTGTCAACACCACCCGAGTAGGCAATCACGGCACTTCCGACAGATTTGAGAATGGCGATAAGACGGTTCAAGCGCGCATCGGCCAAGCAGTTCATCGTGGTGCTGTCAGAAGCTGATTCAGGAGTGCGGCCCATGACCATTCCTCGCATGCGCGGTCATAGTTCCACTATCTCGTAGTTTTCCTGATGGAGTTTGCCGTCCTCTTTCACAATGACCTTTACGCCGTACCTGTTTTCGATATCCTCAATCCCGATCCTTTCTTCATCTGAAAGGAGCTCAGCAACTGTGGGATGGGCGGTCACGATGATCTTGTCCCCACCGTGCCCGGCCAGTTTCGCTACCTTCCTGAATATCTCATAACAGAGCGTCCGGGGCGATTTTACAAATCCCTTGCCTTCGCAATAGGGGCAGGGTTCGCAAAGAACCCTGCCAAGGCTCTCCCTAACCCTTTTCCTCGTCATCTGGATGAGGCCCAGCTCGGATATGTGGAGAATGGTATTCTTTGCTCGGTCCCTTTTCATGGCCTCAAGGAATGCGCTGAAAACCTTCTCCCGGTTCTCAATCCGCTCCATATCTATAAAATCTACGATAATAATGCCCCCGAGGTTCCTCAGCCTGATCTGGTACGCAATCTCCTTCACCGCTTCGAGATTGGTTTTCAGGATAGTATCTTCCAGGTCTTCTTTGCCTACAAACTTCCCCGTGTTGACATCGATCACTGTCATCGCCTCAGTCTGGTCAATCACGATATAACCCCCGGACTTGAGCCAGACCTTTCTTCCGAGTGCCCTCGACACATCCACTTCCACGCCGAAGGCCTCGAAGATCGGCTCCCGGTCCCCATAAAGCTCTATCTTCGAAAGCAACTTGGGAAAGTAAGTATTCACGAACTCCCTGATCCTTTCGTATTCGTCTTCCGAATCTATCACGAGCCGTTCAACATCCTGGCTCATAAGGTCACGCACGCTTCTGAACGCAAGATCGAGATCACTATAAAGAAGACAGGGCGCCACGACCCTTTCACGTTTCTTCTGGATGTTCTCCCAGAGCAGCAACAAAAGCTCCAGGTCGTTCTTCAACTCGCCTTCAGTGCATCCCTCGCTGGCAGTCCTGATGATAAGTCCGTAGCCTTTTGGTTTGATGTTCTCGACTATGCTTCGCAGTCTTGTCCGTTCGGTCTCATCGGATATCCTTCTCGATATGCCGATATGCTCCAGGCTGGGCATAAGCACCAGGTAACGGCCCGGGAGGGTCACATACGACGTCACCCTTGCACCCTTGCTGCCCATAGGATCCTTCGAGACCTGGACCAGTAGTTCCTGTCCTTCCTGTATAAGTTCCTCTATCGGCAGGTCTTGCCTTCCCCGCCTGGGGACCAGCTCTATCGAATGGTTCTTGTCTTCATCTTCCAGGAAAGGGGCATAGTCTTCCATCTCGGTAATTATGTCCGCAACATAGAGAAACGCTGCCTTATCCAGGCCTACATCCACAAAGGCTGACTGCATTCCGGGGAGGATCTTCACAACCTTGCCCTTGTAGATATTGCCCACGAGGCTTGCATCCCTTTTCCTCTCCACATAAAACTCAACGACCTGGCCCCCTTCCAGAACTCCCA
>CAZNTS010000176.1:0-2983 GCA_964576045.1 uncultured Nitrospiraceae bacterium
AGTAATAACATCTGGAAGTTTGTGTCAAATGGTAAGGCCGCAAGAACTTTTGACGCGGCCTTTTTTTCATTTGGACAGAGCGCCTGAGCGCTCTAGGAAGACCTAGGAGGAGAGATGTCAAAGAAAATCTATGTGGGAAACCTTCCTTACAAGGCAAACGAAGAAGCCCTTAGAGAGGTGTTTGTCCGGATTGGAGAAGTACAGTCTGTGAGGATAATCACTGATGCAGCGACAGGGCGTTCAAAGGGATTCGGATTCGTTGAAATGGCTTCGGATGAGGATGCGAAAAAAGCGATCGCCGTTTTGAACGGCACCAGTCTTGATGACAGGACATTAACGGTGAGCGAAGCACGGCCCCAGAGGGAGAGGGAAGGCTCGGGAAGACCGGGACGTTTCAACGACGCCAGGGGAGGAAGGAAGCAGGGTAATTGGAGATAAGGGTAAGCGGCAATGACCTCGAAAAAGCATTAAAGCTCCTCAAGCGGCAGCTTCAGAAGGACGGACTCCTCGGGGAACTTAAAAGGAGACGTTTCTATGAGAAACCATCTGTGAAACTCAAGTCTAAACAGAGAGAGGCACAGAAGAGGAGAGCCAAGAACGCGAGGCAGACGAGGCAAAACAGGTCCATCAGTTAGAATGGGTGTCTGTCCTTTAAGTCCTTCTGCCGGTGTCGTAATTTTTACCTTACTTAGTTCAGCAATTCTGAAAAGACCGCGCAAGACAATAGGAGACAAATGGGTTGCAAACGATTCTATGAATTCGGGCTCTCCGATGAGGTCCTGAAGTCCATTTCAGACATGGGGTTTGAAGAGCCCACCCCGATACAGAAGGTGGCTATCGGCTATGCACTAAAAGGGAGGGATATCATTGGTCTCGCACAGACAGGAACAGGGAAGACCGCTGCTTTTGGTATTCCGATTGTCGAGAGGGGAATGCCGGCCAGGGGGAAGAACCCTTATGCGGTCGTGCTGGCCCCGACACGGGAGCTGGCGGTACAGGTGGCAGAGGAGTTAAACAGAATAGGCAGGAACAAGGGAATTGTGTCTCTACCAATTTACGGTGGTCAGTCCATCGAGTGGCAGATAAGGAGCCTCAAGAAAGGCGTGGACGTAGTGGTCGGCACACCGGGGCGTTTGATAGATCACATTAGGCGAAAGACCATCAGTCTCAAAGGTATAAGGGCTGTTGTTCTGGACGAGGCTGATGAAATGCTGAACATGGGGTTTATCGACGACGTCGAAACGATCCTCAGAGAGATCCCGGATGAGAGGCAGATAATGCTTTTTTCCGCCACAATGCCAGAGGAGATATTGAGGATATCCCGCAAGTACATGAGGAGCCCCGAAAAGGTTTTCGTCGATCCGAAGAAGATGGTGGTATCGAAAATAAAACAGGTTTTCTATGAGGTAAGAGAGGAAGACAAGATAAAGGCCCTCACAAGATTACTGGACGTGGAAGACCCCTCATTGAGCCTTATTTTCTGCCATACAAAGAGGGAAGTAGACGATGTCTCCGGAAAATTACAGCAGATGGGCTACAGCGCTGGTGCGATCCACGGAGATTTTACCCAGTCTTTTAGAGACGAGATGATGGACAAATTTAGGAAGGGCGAGGTCGATATACTTGTGGCGACGGACGTTGCTGCAAGGGGGCTGGATATCCCGGATGTCACGCACGTCATCAATTACAGTATCCCGCAGAACCCTGACGGGTACATACACAGGATAGGAAGGACGGGGAGGGCAGGAAAATCCGGTATCGCAATAACCTTTGTTACTCCCCGCGAATACAGACAATTGAGACTTATCGAAAAGTCTGCAAAGACCACTATAAGCAAGGCCAAATTGCCCACGCGTGAAGAGGTGAAAAGGGCGCGGGAAAAGGAGCTGGCAGAAGACGTTGAGAGGATGATCGCGGACGGCGCTCATGCAGGCTTCTCTGCATTAGCTAATCGTCTCCTGGAGAAATATTCGCCCTCGGACGTCGCCGCTGCTGCGCTGGGACTGATCGCTGGTGATGCAGGTTTGGACGAGATAGCAGAGCCTGGCAGTTTAGTGCAGCGGGACGGTCAGGGGTTCGTGAGACTCTTCCTCACAATTGGCAAGAAGGACCAAATAAAGGTCGGAGACCTAGTGAGGTCTATCTCCGAGGAGACCAGCATCCCCGGTAGGAAGATCGGCAACATCTCCC
Source organism: uncultured Nitrospiraceae bacterium (assembly GCA_964576045.1). Lineage (GTDB taxonomy): Bacteria > Nitrospirota > Thermodesulfovibrionia > Thermodesulfovibrionales > UBA9159 > CAZNTS01. The sequence continues at coordinate 2,191 of CAZNTS010000176.1, forward strand.
TTTTTGATACCTTCAGTTTTGTTGAAGTGCCGTCCCACCTGGCGGACAGGGTAATCAGCTCCCTCAATGACATGGTCATGCTCGGAAGAAAGATCAGGGTCCAGCCCGCGAACAAACGGAGGAAACAGGGCTGAGCATCATCACATGTTTTCTTCTATAATTCCATTCATTCTTATGTAAGGATGTCGAGGCAGGAATGTTTCTTATGAGATCTTTCGTCTTTTGGGGGCGTGCCTATTTGTCCACTCACTCAATAGCGTATTCAATAGTGAAATCGATACGTTCATTGACAGAAGTGGCATATCCCTCGAGGTCACCAAGGTGACACAGTATCAATTCTTGTCAAAAAGGAGGCATAGTATGCTACCTTCATCACCTCTCCACTGTCATGTATGTCAACAATCATCATTTGACAAGCATTGACCTGCCGTCTTAGAGCGAACACACTCACAAAGCTAAGAGCTCTACGCCGAACCTAATGCATGTTCTTCAGCCATGGCAGGTGAAAATATCATTGATATCTAAACCTTACGCGATGCTACCGACTAAACATTTCTATCAGGTGCCTTTTATTGCACTAAACAAGCCTCCAACGGTATATTGCGAAGTGGACACTTTCGTCTCTCCATGATATTTCACCTGAATAAAACCTACACTTTTCATAAGGTCTACCAGATCTCTAACTGAGATTGCACCCCCTATTCAATTTGACCATGCCTCAAGAGTGCCGCACGCAGCACCGCAGTCTTCTTTTTGGACGATATCCGCAAATTGTAGACGACCATACGCCTTC
>CAZNTS010000177.1:0-2573 GCA_964576045.1 uncultured Nitrospiraceae bacterium
AGAACAGGCCGGACCTACCCACGGTCGACGGGCAAGCATACGTGAACGCCACTGCTAACGGCCATTATGAACTGGAAGGCCTCGCTGCTGGTGTTTACGACATTTACGCGGAAGCCGCTGGTTATCCGCAGACGCTCTGCGTTAGCGGAATAACGGTCCTGAAGGGCCAATCGCTGCACTTCGACTGCTACCTGCAACCTGGTCCGGTGATTCATAGTAACGTGTTCAGCAAGCACCAGTTCGGAGACGAACCCTGGCCGGGCAACTCGACGACGGGGCAGTACATGAAAATTGAGCTGTACAGTAATCCGACGCTGAGCAACTTAGTCGACCCCACAGCCGGCCCGCCGGTTTCATGGTCTCCACTCCCTTGCACAGCGGGCGGACAGGAGGATTATGTGGGTAGGTTCGCAGCCGGCTTCTGTGGTGATCCTCGTGATGGAAGCGCGATCGCCTTTCCATGGCATGAGTACAGCACAGTAAACTACCTGGCCTACAAAGAAGCCACGAACGTCTTCACGGGCGTGTCGAACGGTTACTCACGCGATGTAGCCATCAGCCCGAACCACCTAACGTTCCCTAATGGCGCTGGCAAGTCGGCGCTTGGTGTCGACAACCTTCTAGCATCGGATCCTGAAGGTGTCGGCCCACCTCAGCATTGGTTTGTGGCGGGTGGTACGACGACTCCGTTCCACTTCGAGTTCGGCTTGAAGGGTGAGTATGGGGCGCCTAGGGATTTGAGCGGTGAAGTTCCTCAGGTCTATGCGACTTGGATTAACGGCCTCACGCCAGGCAGGTACTATGCGCGCGCCTGGACCTTCCGTTACGTTCAAACCGCCCTGGACGGCGCAACCTTCCAAGAATACTACTTCGACATAACGCCGAATGAGTGGGCGGGTGACGTCACATTACCCCTCGACCTTCGCCTGTCGAGTTGGGTGAATAAGACCATCTACTTCCACGACACAGGCACGAGCATAAGCAGCCCAATCATAAGCAGCGCAATCACAACCAGTCCAATCCACAGTGGAGCGGGTTACATCTGGGGCAACCTAATTGGAGCTGACGGGCATGTGTACGCTCACAACGTAACGGGCCTAGGCTTTAACGACAACTACTACTATGACTTCGGATGCTTCTCTTACGACCAGTTCAGCTTCGGCCAATTCGCGGACAACGGCAATACGTTCCCGACAGGGGAGTATGGCGCACCGGAAAGGTACTGCGTCGCCTCGAACCCAAGTCAGGAGGGTAGCGCTTTGGACAAGGGAGACTTGAACTCCAACGCCACAGCAACGGGGATTGCGACGATTCAGTTCTGGGGAATCAACGATACGTGGGGCGGAGAGAACTACGGCATTCCATCAGGCACATACACACCCAATGTGGGTGTGAATGGCTACTACAGCGCCACTCCGCCTGAACAGGTTTCCGTAACCCTAAGCGGTAGCCCAACCAGCATCAGCGACCACCTCTTTCTGGGGCCAGGCTTCAACGTATCCGTTTACAGTATCGACTGGGAGCAACCTTTCGTTAGCCGAAATTGGACTTGGTCCGGATGTCAAGGACGGTATTACTTCCCCTCTTCCTGCGTGGGGTCTGAGATTGATATTGGCTGGTACCCCATCGTCAATGGCACAGCTGGCGCGCTGGCCGATTACTTTGGCATGGAGCCGACTTTTCTGCCGCCAACGGTCGGGTTGGAAGCTGATTATGGTGGACTCTTTCAGGGTCCATTTGGAATAGACTGCACTAACGGCTATCCTCCCGCGTTCACTTGCGCGGAGATGGACGGAGGTGGACGGAACGTGCTGCAGGGTTACAGCCTAGCCCACGGCGCCTACTTCGGTCAATCCGCCGAGTACGCTTTCGTTGGCGGATACACGGCTGGCTTCCTGGGTTTCCTGACGGCGCCGCAGCTTCTGACGGACACCATGTTTACGACACCTATCCTAGTTTGGCCGCTGCACTTCGATGAGGGGCAGTACAACCTCGCCGAATACACGTACGGATACATTCAGAACCAGGCCTTCACTGCCTACGCCTCGAACGGGCAGGTTGCGAATATTCAGACCTACCTAGTCCGTGGAGTCAACGTGACCGTTGACATCCTCTTCAAGAAGGAGAGCGTCATAACCGGCACACCGTTCAACATGTCCGCCCGAGTCCGCCTCTTCAACGACCAAGCCCAGCTGATCGCCACATGGATGTCCTCGGAAGGCACGTACGTCGACCGGTCCGGTCATGCGATTGCAGCAAACGGCGCGCTCCAAGATTCGTCCTGCGCAGCAACCGATGGCATCGGCTCGGGCTGCAGCCCACTCTACCCATTTACTGACTTTGGTGTCCTGGTGACTCCGGCCTCGGCACTGAACGGATACGATTACCTCCCAGGCGGGGTAACGCTGCTTCATGTCCTCATGGCCGGCTTGCCCCAGCAGCCTCCGATGGGAGCGGAGGCACTGACTGGAACCTATTTCAGTGATCCTGTAGCGACGGGCGTTCCCGTTGCGAAAGCCTTGGGCGCATCAGGTGGATTTTTCGGCGCACTTGGCCCATACGGCGCATGCGAT
>CAZNTS010000178.1:0-5152 GCA_964576045.1 uncultured Nitrospiraceae bacterium
CTCATGAATAGATAAGGCTAAGAGGGCAACGACTAAGAAATTAATTAGCACAACCCCAGCCGTAAGAGGGGCGATACGGTTACGGATGAGTTTCATCTTAATTCAATTATATAGCGTTTACCTCGTACTTGTCCAAAATAAATGCTTTAACGAGTTCTGTCGCAGTATATATAATTCGTCAGGAATGCTAAGAATTACCTGAATGGGTTTCAGCTTCGAAGAGGCGGAGAACACCGTTCAGGTAATAGATCGGTGAACAGCAGGAGGAGGCTAAAACAATGTCCGTCGAACGATACTCCGTCGGGCCTCAACAGGAACCGCTGATCACAAAGATATCAGACCGCCGTGCGTAAAGTAAGCAGCGTGATCTCCGGGGGGACTCCCAACCGCACTGGCATTCCAAACGTGCCCAGACCCCTGTTGACATACAAGACGGCTGATTGCGGGCCAGGCCGGGTTGCTCCATATTCCTTGAAGCATGTATCATCGCCAAACGGCAGGTGATACATTCCAGCAACAAACTCAGTTACGAAGCGTGCAGGGCTCCACTGACGATCCACAATCTCGATACCCACTTGCCCGCCATGAGTATGGCCAGCAATGCTCAACTCGATTCCCAATTCCGCTGCCCGGTAAAAGGTGTTCGGGTTATGTGAAAGCAGAATGTTTGGGATTTCCCTCCGTATCAGGGATTCCATGCCAAGAAGCAGCTGTCGATGAGTGCCTGAAAACCTGCGGCCTCCCTGGTAATCAACCCCGATCAGATTGATTTTTCCCCCCTGCCAGCGTAATTCAGCGCTCTCCTGACGAAGCAGCCGCATTCCACACCTATCAAAGAGTTTCTGAGAGAGATCTTCCTTTTGGGTATAAACTTCATGATTGCCGTTACAGCCCCAGATACCCAATGGTGCATGCAGTCTGCTCAACTCTGAAATGCATTCCTCGAGCGGATCATCATCGCTACTGATTAAATCGCCTGTTAGCACAACAAGATCAGGATTTAACTCATTGGCCATTTTGACCGCTCGCCGAACCTCCGGAGGTGGCATGAAAGTACCGATATGGATATCGCTCAACTGGACAATACGCAGCCCCTCCAGATTCTTCGGCAAATGCGCGATGGGAACCTCAACTCTTTCAATACGATATTGCAACCGCTGAGCCGCAAATCCGTAAGCAGTGGCCATAAACGGGACGCTGCCAGAAAGAAACACAGCATAGCGTAAAAAAGCTCTTCGAGCCGGATCAAAACGCTCCCTTTGGGCAAGAGGCGCAGCATACATAAACAGCTTTAGCAGCCATCCGATAAACTCCGCCGTCAATACTGCAAAAACCCCCAGGAAAGAAGCTAATAGCCAGAGCCTATATGCAGAAAAAACCCAATTCAGCGGACCCGGGCGGCCTGTAAAGTGTCCAAAAGGATCGATGACTGTCGCCGACAGTATCTCAACTGAAGCTACCAAAAATGCCCGCGCCAGAAATTTTATCCTAGGTTGCCTTACAGAGTTAGTCAATCTCCAAGCCCGTATGAACCAGAAGCGTTGGACTAAGTACATTAGAGACAAAAATATAACTGAAAAAAGTAACCGGGACAAAATTAATTCCCTCAGAGGTCCCGCCGGCATATTAAAGTAAAGGAACTGCAACAGGTAATGCAGATTCATTACGCATTATCATATATCATTTCCACAGTTGGAGTTGATATTATTTCCGGGGACATACCTTATGAGGTACAATATTTACGATGCATGAGGGATTGGTATATATCAGATGCAGGTCGTGCGGTGTGCTCAATAGCATTCCTGCGCAGAGGGTAATGGACCACCCGCTCTGTGGAAAATGCAGAAAGATTCTCGAATTCCCTGTGAGGCCTGTCGAAACAACGGCGGAGAGTTTCGGAAGAGAAGTGTTTGACTGGCCCGGGATCGTAATTGTCGAGTTCCAGTCAAACCGCTGTGGCGCCTGCGCACTAATCGAGCCCCTGTTGGAAAGGCTGGTCTACCGAAAAGCTGGTCTTGTAAAGGTCGTGAAGGTGGATATCGAAAGGGACTTTTCTCTCGCGAACAGTTTTCAGGTCAGGTCTACACCCACCCTTCTCGTATACCGGAACGGTAAACTGATCGATGAAATTTACGGAGCTCGCACGGAACCCGAGATGCACGCGTGGCTGGAAGCAGCGATTAACCGCTGAGGATGAACGCAGCGTCACCGGTTGCTTGTACCTCAGGCACTCTTATTGAGAACCGGCGAGATTAAATTTTCTTAATTTTTCCTTCGTGCTTTCTTCATATCTTCGGTGTAGACTTTGAGTATACATCAGGTTGATATGTCCCCCGCAGGCTTAGGGCCATACCCCCTCATGCCCTGAGCCTGCATCCCCCTTTTTTAATGTCTCTGCATCGTCTGCATCGCTTGCCTTCACAGGAAAAGCAGGTATCCAGCTCCACTAATAGGTTGGCGTACCGGCCCCAGAAGTGACATTACCAGGAAAGGTTAGGTTTTTACTAATAAGCGCGCCGATCTCGGTCTTTGTCGAAACTCCTAGATAAAGAACGGACATCATCTGCCCAATTTTGTTTCGTGGTGAGTTATTTGTGTCAGCCCCTCTTTCTATTTGGGCAGAATAAAATAAAAATTGTTCCCGTATCGCGTCGCCTCATAGCCTGCAACGCCTCCGTGCAACTCTACCGCATTTTTGATAAAGGCAAGACCGTGTCCAGTACCAGGTTTGCTTGTGACATTGCTGCCTCGATATTCGTCCTCGAAGACTTTCTCCCGTTCTTCCAGAGGTATGTGGGGACCGGTGCTGAAGACATTGTATTTTATCCCGTCCATACCCGGCCCGAAGCGGTCTCTAATCACTTCGCGTCCATAGGAGACGTATTTCTTACTTTCTCCACGTTCGGTCACTATCTCCTCGGTATATTTGAGGGCGTTTGAAAAGAGGTTGGCATATACCTGGGCCATAAGGCCAACGTCCACAACACTGACCACCTCCTCGTCCGGTATTCCGCTCAGCCGGTCATCGATGGCGATCCCCATTTCCCTGAACTGTTCCGCGAACCGTTCGAGCTGAGGCTGGACCACGTCCTTCTTCATATTACACGGCTTCTTGAGCAGGGTCAGACGCCCCTTGTCAAAATGGCTCCTCCGAAGCAGGGTCTCAAGAAACAGGCTCATGTTCTGATAGTGTTTCTCGATGTTCTCCAGTTCGCCCAAGAGCCCCTGGTTCACCTCGCTAAACTCTGCCAGAAGGGGCTTTGGCGCAAAACCATCTGCTGGTTCCCCGGCAAAAAAGCCAGCGAAGAGTTCTTCGAGCTTGATGTTCTTCAGGATCTTTTTTCTCAGATGCCGCAGGAACAGTTTATATACCATATTGGGAGCGATTATGTTGTGTTCGATATCCGCAACAAGGGTCCGGATAAACCTAAGATGCTCGATGTTCTTTTCCACGAGGAACCGGTTGTGGATATTGAACCCGATACGATTCGCGTACTTCTCGAAGAAGAGTTCACTGTGCGGACTTCTCTCCCTGATTGGGTAAACTTCCAGCAGGCCGAGCACGTCATCAGTCGTCTTGAAAGGAAGCTGGTCGATGAGGAGTCTCTTGCCCCGGACAGTGAGTATAAGGCTTTCATAACTGGTGTAATAGGGATGGTCAGCTGGCCTCACCTCTTCCGGAGGTGGGGTCTGGAGCCCCTCTTCGGGCTCCTCCGTCTTTGCAACAAGTGATAAGCTGTTGAGTTTCGGATCTATCGCGTAAAGCCGAGCCTCAAGGCCGAAATAACTCTTGGGGATCGCCACACACATCGCGTAGAAATCGCCTCTGCTGTCGAATTCCTGCGCTAGGTCGAAAAAGGTCTTAAAAGCGTCATTCTCAGCCCGCGAAAAATTATACTGGATATAATCAGCTTTCTTGGTTTCGATGCGTTTGAGGACATAACTAAATGTAGCCATAACTCCCCTGATGAAGAACTTATTCATTATAGCAGAACTTCTCCCTACACGATAAATGAACCGGGAGTGTGGTTTCCTGCTGCCGATCTCAGGGTTCCAGAAACCCTCCCACGGTATGGACTAGCGCCTCCGCAACCTGTGCCATAAAGTCAGGCGACAGCGTGTCGGCAGTGTCGCTACCACTGTGGTAGTTGGAGTTGCGGAACATGGCGGTGTCCGTGATCATCACTGCAGGATATCCAGCGTCCCAGAAAGGGGCGTGATCGCTGAACCTTGTCTCGATAATCAGAAACCCTTTCAGCAGCGCCGTGTGGGTAACCACCTTGAGTTTAGGTACCTGAGTCAAAGCGGCTTCCTGAAACCTCACCATAATGTTCTTCGCCCTCTTGTTGCCCACCAGGCCGATGAAATCACCCACTTCGGGCCCCTTCACCATAGCTGGTAGCAGCTGGCTTCCTGGCTCATGACTGATGTACCCTACCGACTCCAGTATGAACACGGCCTTGTATCTCTTACCAAGGGACTTCATCCTTTTCACAAAGTGTTTTGAACCTATCAGGAAATTCACACTTTCGGCCTGCGGTTCCTCAAGGGTGAACGCCGTATACTGAAGCCCCCTCCGGGGACCTAGCCTTCTAGCGGCCTCCAGCATCACCGCAACCCCTGATGCGTTGTCATCTGCTCCGGGGCTGCCCATCACCGCATCATAATGGGCGCCTATGAGGACCGCCTCACTATCCGGTGCCATTCCTGGCGGAAATGCGATAATATTCCAGTAAGATCTTCCTTGAAAAAGAAATACATCCCTTTCCACCTTCAGCCCGCACAAGGCGAACTCTCCCTCGATATATTCGGCCGTCTTTACTAGTCTGTCATAGTGAAAGTGACCGTCCCGAAGGCCCTCGATCTTCCTTACGGTGTCAAGAATCCTATCTTTCATAGCTTTTTTTGTGCAGTAATCCGCTAATGGAAATCCTTAACCCATAATAGGGTAAGGAGAGGAATAATTCTTATACAACACCTTATGAAAAAACCTTGAAAGTCTTAGCCAACAACAATGCTCCAAAAAGCAAAGAAGCATGCCATATGAATATACTGTCGATGATAAGAATTCTACGATTGTTTGCTTTATCACTATAACATTGCGTATTCTCCCCTGCCATCAAACTGAAAGCAGTCCCGCCTGTTGCCCGTC
>CAZNTS010000179.1:0-4707 GCA_964576045.1 uncultured Nitrospiraceae bacterium
GGTCCCCTGGATATTTTGTGTCGACCATAGGATTGAACGAGGAACAGATCATCAAATATGTGAAGTGGCAGGAAAGACAGGATTCAGGTCAAGCGAAGCTTGAACTGTAAAAGTGCCACGGGCTTGCCCGTGGGTATCTACAGGGAATCCGAATGTGATACTGGGATTTCAGTCATCAGCCAAATGGTAAATGAAATACAGTCAGAGTCTCTCTTCCCAGAGCCCCTTGTGAGCTCTTCCCCGGGGCGGCTACTGATTGTTGATGATGACGGCGAATTTCTCTCTCCTCTATGCGAATTTCTCTCAGCCGCCGGGTATGAGGTGGCGGGGCATCTTTCGGGTCAAGAGGCTCTGGAGGACATGAATGAACGGCACTTCGACCTCCTTCTTACCGATTTGATAATGCCGGAAATGGACGGTATCGCTTTGCTCCTGGCTGCCAAGGAGAGAGATCCGCAACTTGTTTCTATCGTTATAACAGGGCAGGGCAGTGTTCAGAGCGCCGTCGATGCGATGAAGATCGGGGCCTTTGATTTTCTGGTGAAGCCGCTGGAGTTCAAGATGCTTGATCGGGTGATTGCCCGTGCCATGGGCGTTCGCCGCCTCAGGCAGGAGAACCAAGGCCTACAGGAAGCGGTAGAAGTCTACCGATTGAAGAGGGAACTTAGGGATAGTGACGAACGTTACAACTCGTTGTTCGAGAACATGATCGAGGGGCTTGCTTATTGCAAAATGCTTTTTGAAGACGGGCAACCTCGTGATTTCATCTATCTTGGCGTCAACGCCGCGTTCGAGAAATTGACTGGCTTAAAGAATGTCATTGGGAAGAGAGTCACCGAAGTCATCCCGGGAATTCAGGAGACCGACTCCGAAATTTTCGAAATATATGGCAGAGTGGCCATGACTGGAAAGCCAGAAAAGTTCGAAATGTTCATTGAGGCGTTGAAGATGTGGTTTTCCATTTCGGTATACAGCTCTAAGAAGGAGTTCTTCGTGGCAGTTTTCGATGTCATCACCGAGCGTAAGATGACCGAGCAATTGCTGCAGGAATCAGAAGCTAAATTCCGAGACATGGCAGAACAATCTATAGTAGGTATTTATCTTATACAGGACAAACTATTCAGGTATGTAAATCCCAAGCTTGCTCACATATTTGGCTATGCGGTTGAAGAAATAATAGACCAGAAAGGACCAGAAGACCTGGTTCCACCTCAAGATTGGCCCGTTGTGAGGGAAAACGTAAGGAGGCGGATATCTGGAGAAATCGATTCTGCCCATTACATTTTTAAGGGAGTTAAGAAGAACAAAGAGATAATCCATGTAGACGTCTATGGCTCGAGAACAACATATAAGGCACGCCCTGCGGTAATAGGAACTTTGCTCGATATTACAGGGCGCAGGATGGCAGAGGAGAAGATACAGCGTCAGCTTCATAAACTTTCGGCTCTGCGTGCCATAGATCTGGCCATAAGTTCAAGCGTCGATATCCGAATAACACTTAACATTTTCATCGGACATGCCATTACTCAGTTAGCGGTGGATGCAGCTAACGTGCTACTGCTCAACCCGCACTCACAGATTCTGCAGTACGCAGTCAGCCAAGGCTTTCAGACCAATGCCTTGAGACATACTCACCTTCGCCTTGGAGAAGGTTATGCAGGAGTTGCTGCCCTCGAGAACCGAATTGTGAGAGTTCCTAATCTGAATGAAGAAGGCACGGTTTTCAAACTACGGAGACTCTTAGAAGGCGAGGACTTTGTCTCTTACTATGGGGTGCCGCTGGTAGCAAAAGGGCAGGTGAAAGGGGTACTGGAAATCTTTCACAGAAGCCCGATGAATCCGGATGAGGAGTGGTTTGAGTTTCTCGACTCTCTCGCATTGCAGGGGGCTATCGCGATAGATAACAATTCGCTTTTTCAGGAACTCCAAAAGACAAACTTGGAGCTTTCGCTTGCCTATGACAGCACCATTGAAGGCTGGTCACATGCCCTAGACTATAGGGATAAGGAGACAGAAGGTCATTCCCGAAGGGTTACAGAGTTAACGCTAATGATCGCGCGCGATTTTGGGATGAGCGAAGCGGAGCTTGTGTGCGTGCGCAGGGGCGCACTGCTTCATGACATAGGGAAAATGGGGATACCTGACAGTATTCTATTAAAACCGGGCCCCCTAACGGATGAAGAATGGGAGGTCATGCGGAAGCATCCGCTTTATTCTTACGAGCTTCTACATCCGATTGCTCATCTGCGACCTTCTCTCGACATCCCATACTGTCATCACGAGAAGTGGGACGGCACAGGCTATCCCAGAGGGCTTAGGGGTGAACAGATACCTCTCTCGGCAAGGATATTTGCGGTGGTGGATGTTTGGGACGCGCTGAGTTCGGACCGTCCCTATCGGCCTGCTTGGACCGAAGACAAAGTGAGAGAGCTTATTATCTCCAAAGCAGGCACTCACTTTGATCCCAGGGTCGTGGATGCGTTTTTAAAAATGAAGTTGCGGGGGTAATGAACGATATGGAGGAACAGAACAGAAGGGCATAGTGTTGTATTATCATGGTAGTCCGGATTTCTTAGTCCTATAGCTGCTTGTAATTGCACAAAAGATGAAGAAGGGGGACGCTGCCCCACCTCTTTGGAGGGGATGGTGGGACAGCGCCAGGAAATCGGAGCAATTCCCGCCTCCTCACACACTCTATTCTCCTTGATTTTCAGTCAATAAAGAAATGAAATTGCACGAGTCCTATTCTTGAGAGAAATCTTTCCCATAAAGATGATTCATTCTCCGATAAAGTAATTCTAGACAGCTGTCTCCTTCTGTCATCAAGCAGCGCTGCAAATAACCAGAAGAAGGGACCTGCTGGCTCAGAAGGTAATTCTTCGAGCATTGTTATCAGGGTACGGGTATTCCATGTGCCTGGCCGCAGCTCTAGCAACATCTTCACCATAGTAACGTGCAACAACTCTCAGCGCCATGTCGATCCCTGCGGAAATGCCTGCGGACGTGAAAATCCGCCCGTCTTCGACAACATGCTTCTCATACTCTACCGTCACCGATGGAAAAGACTCACGCATCCAATCGAGGGAGCGCCAATGGGTGGTAGCTCGATGTCCGTCAAGTAGGCCGGCAAGCCCGAGAAGCATTGAACCGGTGCAAACAGATGTCAGAGTTTCGACCTCCGAGGCGCGGTTGCGCAACCAATTGAGCACTACCGAATTGCTGAGTTCCTTGCGTATACCCCAACCACCGGGTATGACAAGGATATCCAATTTTGGACAACTCTCAAATGTGTGGTCTGGAATAACTTTCATGCTCCCCGTTGTGACGACAGGAGCCATATGCTCGGCGACTAATAACACCTCAAAGGGTGAAGGTTCGTCAAGTCTTCTTTCTTCATTGAGCCGTGCAACCGAAAAAACCTCGAAAGGGCCGCAAAAATCTAGGACCTCAATGTCTCTGAACAATACTAAGCCGACCCGTTTCTTTTCTATACCTTTCATCTCGTCATAGAGTATACGCCAAACTTGAATCAGAATTCCAAATATCCTGCCGTCTACATCTAACGCATGAACTGTGCGGGGCTCTTAATGTCATGAAGAGTTTGCCCGATGAGGAACCACATCGGCGCTCTCTCTACCTGAGTAGGGTTGACGGTGAGTTTTCCTTTGCCCGGATAGTCGCATCGAACAGTTCCTTTACACATTGTGTCGCGACTACCCAACAGGCGTGCCTCCGTTTCTTCCCTTGTGAATACCCTTAAACCTTTTATCCGTTGCGGCGGGCAAATGTCATGTTTGTGCACACATGTACCTCGAATTTCTCTACACTCTACAATATAACACTTACTCCCAGCAGTTAAGTGGGTTCTCCATTCTTTCCACCCAGAGCCTCATTACGTGCCAGTTCCGGTGAGGGCATGCCGATATGATATCCCTGGCCATAACTTATACCGACTTGCTTTACCATAGCCAGTATGCTTTCATCTTCCACACACTCGGCAATGGTTCTCATGCCAAAGTTCTTGGCCAGCATCAACATGGTTTTCACAAATGCGAGATCCTTCTCGTCCTTGATCATGTTCCTTATAAACTCGCCCTCGATCTTCACAAAATCGATGGGGAAACGCTTTATATAGTGGAAGGAGGAGAAGCCCGAGCCAAAATCGTCGATGGCGAATTTAAAGCCCTCAAGCTTAAGATCATGAACAAACTTTTCAAGTAGGGCGATGTTCTTCACCGTGTCCCTCTCCGTTATCTCGAATACAACCGTGGTGGGGTCTATATCATACTTCCTCGTCAATTCAAGCACACTGGGGATGAATTCTTTAACAATAAGAGATTTCGGCGAGAGATTAATGAAAATGGACCCTTCGTGCCCTTCGTCTTTGACTTTCCGGAAGACTTTCTCCATAACTATGTTGTCGAGCTTGCTCACTACTCCGAGATTCTCGGCAACCTCAATGAACTGTTCAGCCTCCAAAATGCCCTCATCGGTATTGATCCTGCTTAAGACCTCGTGGCCTTCCACTCTCCCGCTCTTCATATTGACAATAGGCTGGAAGAACGGCATAATGCTCTTTGCCTCTATGGCGTTCATGATTATAATGCTTTTTTCTCCAGTGGCCTTGAATACTTCCACTACATCTTCTTCTGTTGGGATGATAATGGTGTTCCTGCCCTGATTTTTTGCCTTGTACATCATATTGTC
>CAZNTS010000180.1:0-4653 GCA_964576045.1 uncultured Nitrospiraceae bacterium
CGAGAAGGAATGGGGTGTCTCACTGTCCGGAAAGGTCGGTTTAGCAGCAACCGAAATGACGGATGCAGCTACCCAAGGTTCCCTCAAGGCTATGTACATTATGGGTGAGAACCCAGTTATGAGCGATCCTGCCATGCATCATACGGTCGAGGCCCTGAAAAACCTCGAGTTCCTTGTAGTCCAAGACATCTTCCTCACCGAAACTGCAGAGCTTGCTCATGTCGTTCTGCCAGCATCCTCTTTTGCGGAAAAGGATGGCACGTTTACAAATACGGAGCGGCGGGTGCAGCGGGTGAGGAAGGCGGTAAACTCTCCAGGAGATGCACGCGAAGATTCATGGATAATCATGGAGGTCAGCGAAAAGCTTGGTTATGAAATGAGATATCACGCCGTTGAAGAGATCATGCAGGAAATCGGTCGCGTCTGGCCGGCCATGGCTGGTATTTCTTACGGGCGCATCGAAAAGCGCGGGATACAGTGGCCCTGTCCGGCTCCAGAGCATCCAGGCACACCATATCTCTTTAAGGGTGGCTTCCCACGCGGCAACGGTAAATTTACCGCTGTGAGCTACAGGGCTTCCGAGGAACTGCCTGACAATGCCTATCCCTTTATTCTTTCTACGGGAAGACAGCTGTTCCAGTACCATACCGGAACCATGACGAGAAAGACCGCTGCAATAGAGACAGTATCAGGAGCACAGCCATATGCGGAAATACACCCTGAGGACGCTGAACGGCTCAGGATTTCTGATGGCAATAAGATAACGGTCTCATCAAGACGTGGTAAGATCGAAATCGCTGCAAGGGTGACGGATAAGACCTTGAAGGGAATGGTTTTCATCCCCTTCCATTTCAAAGAGGCTGCTGCGAATGTTCTAACCAATACGGTTACGGATCCTGTCTGCAAAATTCCTGAACTTAAGGTATGTGCCGTAAAAATAGAGGTTTCTTAGCCCCCGCCCACCGGTTTTTCCACTTTCCTGGGAGGGTTACGCAGAATCCTCTTGAAAAAAGAAGTTCGTTAAAATATATTATAGACTCTGAAATAATTAGGAGGGTTCGTGGTTAGTCACGAAGCACTGAAAGAGCAAGGTCTCTTGGAAGACCTTGATGCCGAAGAGTTGAGGAAGATAAGCACGTTTGTGAAGGAGATATCCTTCACAAAGGGAACTTATGTCTTCCGTGAACAGGAAGATACCCGGGGTATCTTCCTCATTCATGCTGGCAAAATCGAGATATCAAAAGTTACTGCCGATGGATGGAAACAGACCCTAGCGGTCCTCGGAAAAGGCAGTTTTTTCGGCGAGCTTTCAATTATAGAACGCCGTCTTCATGAGGCGAATGCCGTCGCCCTTGAAGACACGACCGTTTTGTTCATACCAAGGGAAGATTTCGAGAAGATGGAAAAAGAAGATCTTCTGCTCGCCACAAGGATAATGAAAAGGCTCATTCTTGTTCTCAGCAGGAACCTTAGACATATGAACGAGAAGTTTCTAAACGCCCTAATAAGTTATTAGCGCGCGTAACCGAACGCACACACTCACCACAAACTATAGAAAGAAAGGAGGATTCAAGAAATGCCATTTGATGCAACAAAACTAGCTGACTGGCAGATTTCTGAAGAAGCTGAAAAGAAGATGCCCACACCTGAAGAGTGGCGCGAACGGTTGGGGCTGCAAAAAGACGAGATGCTGCCTATGGGCCGCTTGGCAAAAATCGACTTTCTCAAAGTCATCAACCGCCTCAAGAAGAAACCTGACGGCAAGTATATCGAGGTGACCGCCATTACGCCTACTCCTTTGGGCGAGGGGAAAAGTACCACATCATGCGGTCTGATGGAGGGTCTTGGCAAAAGAGGTGTAAATGTTGGCGGCGCTTTACGTCAGCCATCAGGTGGACCAACTATGAACGTGAAAGGCACCGCTGCTGGCGGCGGCAACTCCCTGCTCATCCCTATGACCGAGTTCTCCCTCGGGCTGACCGGCGACATTAATGACATCATGAACGCACACAACCTCGCAATGGTTGCACTGACCGCACGGATGCAGCACGAGCGCAACTACGATAATGAACAACTGGAACGGCTCACCAAGATGAAGCGGCTCGACATCGACCCTACCCGCGTAGAAATGGGCTGGGTCATGGACTTCTGTGCCCAAAGCCTACGTAATATCATTATTGGTATAGGCGGGCGTCAGGACGGCTTTATGATGCAATCGAAGTTCGGCATCGCCGTGGGTTCGGAATGTATGGCTATCCTTTCAGTAGCAAACGACCTTGCTGACCTCAAACAGCGCCTGAACAACATCACAGTTGCATTCGACAAGAGCGGCAGACCGGTCACTACAGGTGATCTTGAAGTCGGTAATGCCATGGCAGCTTTTATGCGCAACACAATAAATCCTACCCTTATGTGCACCGCGGAATACAATCCCTGCTTTGTCCATGCAGGGCCCTTTGCAAACATCGCTGTAGGACAGTCCTCTATCATAGCTGATCGCGTTGGCCTGAAGTTGTTCGACTACCACGTTACTGAGTCGGGCTTTGCGGCTGACATCGGATTTGAGAAGTTTTGGAATGTCAAATGCCGTTTCAGTGGCTTGAAACCACACGTATCGGTGCTCACCACTACTGTCCGAGCCTTGAAGATGCACGGGGGCGGTCCCAAGGTAGTAGCAGGCAAGGCGCTGCCGGATGAATACACCAAGGAAAACATTGCACTGGTCGAAAAAGGATGCGCCAACATGGTGCACATGATCAAGGTCATCCGCAAGTCCGGCATAAACCCAGTTGTCTGTATCAACCGTTTTTATACCGATACGGATGCAGAAGTGGCCGTTGTCAAAAAGGCCGCTGAAGCAGCCGGCGCCCGTTGCGCAGAATCCCAACACTGGCTAAAGGGCGGCGAAGGAGCGCTTGAACTGGCCGACGCTGTCATCGACGCCTGTAATGAGAAGAACGATTTCAAATACCTGTATCCTCTGGAGATGAAGCTGCGGGACCGTGTGGGGCTTATAGCCAAGGAGGTGTACGGCGCGGACGGTGTCTCATGGTTGCCTGATGCCGAAGCCAAAGCTAAGATGCTCGAAGACGATCCGAAGTATACCGATTTCGCCACCATGATGGTGAAGACGCATCTCAGTCTCACGCACGATCCGACCCTCAAGGGGGTACCACGGGGCTGGACGCTGCCGATCAGGGACGTATTGATCTACTCCGGTGCCAAATTCCTGTGCCCGTGCGCGGGGACGATAAGTCTCATGCCAGGCACAAGCTCCAATCCCGCCTTCAGAAGGGTAGACGTGGATGTGAATACAGGAAAAGTGAGCGGATTGTTCTAGAGGTCTGCATCTTAGTTATGAGAAAGCCCCCGGAGGCTCTCTTGGGGGCTTTACTTTTTAAATTTTTATTGACGAACTAAGGCATTTTAATCATCGAAAATTGTAAAATATCAGCCATGGATAAACACCTCTTTGGACACATCCGCATTCCCCTTAAGCGAATCCATATCGAACTCACTAACGTTTGTGAGTTCAACTGTCTCTTCTGCCCAAAGTCGCTTATGAAAAGATCCTTCGGTTACATGGACAAGGGTCTTGCCTGTCGGATAGTCGACGAAATAGCTGAAAACGGCATCTGCGAAAAAGTGACGTTCCATGTCATGGGGGAACCGACATTGCATCCCCAATTTCTTGATATCGTGGGACATACTCTAAAAAGGGGCGTAAAAATCGGTCTTACCACTAACGGAGTAAGCCTGGGTACTGAGACAGGAAGGCGTCTTCTTGACTATCCACTCCATCAGATAGACATTTCCTTACAGACTCCTGACGCCGAATCCTTCAAACTGAGGAAATCAAAGACCATCAGTTTTGACTCCTATCTCCGCGGGGTTCTACGATTCTTTCAGTCTTACCAGTCCAAATGGCCCGAAACCACCTTTAAGTTTCGTTTCCTCAATACCAGGTTTCGTAAAAAGGGAATCGAAAAGAAAGTCGGCCCAGTGCGGGTCATCTCGTCGACGGAAGAGCTGCGTACCACTTTTCATTATTGGGCTGGGGCCATCCATGACATGATGGGGGTCGCCCCCGAGGATAGAAGAGCGGCTTTGAAAGGCATCGAGAGTCTTGTCTGCCATAAGTGGAATGTCGTTGAAATATGTCCGCGTGTGCACTTCGAGACATACATGTTGGAGGACTGGGGAAATGCATTTGACGGCTCCAATGTAAGCGATGCGTGGGCAGGATATTGTTTCGGCATGAGAGATCACTTCGGTATTCTGTTTAACGGGGATGTGACGCTGTGCTGTGTGGATTTCGACGGCAACACGGCCGTTGGCAATCTCAACAATGCTAGTCTTAAGGAAATACTCTCATCAGAGGAGGTGGAAAAAATTTTGAAAGGCTTCAGCCGTTTTCGGCTCGTTCATCCCCATTGCAAGCATTGCCTCGGATCCAAGTCCCTTGCTGCGTGGCTGCTTAAACCCATTATCTCTGTCACGGTCCTGAAGGCACTTAAGCCTTTTTTCTACAAACGGACGAGGCTTTACAGTTAACAGTTTTCTGCGCTATATACTGACGACACTTTATAGACTACATCGTGCTCTCTCACATGCTCCTTCACCTTTATGCCCACATCCTCACCTTTCCCGGCG
>CAZNTS010000181.1:0-18327 GCA_964576045.1 uncultured Nitrospiraceae bacterium
ACCATCAACCTGAGGATCCCTCTGAACGTTTTCTTAAATTGATCCCCAAATTCACCTGGCATCTCGCCTCTCCTCTATTACTCCCCGAATAGTCGAACTAAAAGAAACACTTCCCTGATTTGTTGTGCGTTATCGGGGCCGACAAGGTAAGCAAGTCTGGCCGCCTTAACTTTTACATTAACGCTGCCAAGCATAGATAACCGCCTGTTGACTCCGCAACTACTTTTCCCACCACATAATAGAATTCTTTCAGTGTTCGTGCTATATATGAGTGCTATAATACCGCAATATTTGCGTTATTGCAAAGAGTTAGCGTGAGATGTTACTCATATCCCCTAAGTTTTGGCAATTCTCATCGGCATGAATGGAAAACCGTCACGAAAATGGTTCACAAGGTGGGAGTGGGGTTTCAATGCGGCATTTACGATTAACAAGTTGGCATTTCTTTTTCGACAATGCAATAAAGCGGAGTCGGCGCAACTCCAATTCGTCTGAGGTTTTCTTTGGTCTTATGTTGGCACCTCCTGCCCAGAGCATAGGACATTATTGTGCAGGTGCCGATAACGCCATTATCGCTTCTTATCTTTCTGTCTCATCCAACGATAATACGACGTAATATGACAGAACCATGTGGAAATTGTTGCTTTTTGATATTATGCGAAGCAAATCCCGAAGATCAATCTTTGCTGAAATGACAAACGAAAAATGCTGCAATAATAAGAGCAGGGGGAAGGTGAGCTAATCACCGTCCCCCTGCTCGACTATCTACGCCCTATACCGTCTTGCCAAATATTTGAAGCAAAATATGTTATGTGTGGTCTGAAATAATGTTATTTTTATTTGTAACGCTGGTCAAATTCTGCTTTGCGCCTCATTCTTTCCGCTTTTGCTTCAGGGTCCTCTTTTCCCATTGACCACTGATGGTTAGGTGAATTTAGTACTTCCACCAACAATGCGTCCAATTCACCAGCCAGTTTTTGTGCATCTGGATTGCTGCTCTTTTTGCCCATTTCAATAACGTCTCTGATTTCAGGGACATACTCTCCATAGAAGTTTTTAGCGAGCTCATAGTTGCCGTGCCATTGGGTGTAGTCCGGAGCCATCATAGAAGCACCGTGACGTGCGCGGCGGCCTTCATGATGCCAGAGTTCGAACCATGTATAGTCTATCTTGTGAGCGAACCCAGCATAGTCTTGCCCCTCTATTGCCTTAAGAACAGCTGTGGCTTTATTAAAGAGCTTTTCACCAGGCTTTGCAAATTTCTCGCTATAGAGTTGCAACTCGGCATTATACTGGACATAGAAAGCATTTATGAAGTTAATGTTGTGACATGCCGCACATACTTTTTTCATATTTTCTTCGCGCATATCTCCGGTGATGGCAGCTGAAGGAAGATTCCACTGTTTGTCGGTTTCATGGGCTTGCTTTAGCTGTGCAGGACGGTTGTTCCACTTTATGCGCAGGCCGACATTGTGGGTAACGGGCATGTCCTTGGTGGCCGACATGTGGCAGGTTGCACAGGTGGGAGCTATCGAGTAATCCTCTCCCACTATCCACTTGGAAGATTCGAGGTTCATCTTCTCCTTGTTTGCGCGAAAAGCGATGCCGTGCTTGGATTCGTTATAGATTTCGATCTGTGGATGGTCCGGACCCATGTGGCATTTCCCACAATTGTCGGGCTGTCGAGCCTGAGCTACCGAAAATTCATGACGCTGGTGGCAGGCAGAGCAGCTACCCTCAGATCCGTCAGGGTTCAGACGTCCCATTCCAGTATTGGGCCATGTGGCAGGATCGAGTTTGCCGTCAGCGTCAATCTTTACTTCAGTGCCGTGGCATTGCCAGCAGCCATTGACAGAGGCGGCAGATACTCCTTTTGGAAATGCCGGTGTCTTCATAGCATTGTTGCCTTCAGCCAAATCTGCCACTATATTGTCCAGAGAACCTGTTATGCGGCCTGCTTTGGAGTGGTGGGAGTTCATGAACTCCTCCGCTTCTTTACTGTGGCATCTCGCGCAGTCAAGAGGTGACACTATAACTGATACGAAAAAACCGTAATGCTCAAAAGCGCCTTTGACGCCTTTTTTCGATTCGTGACATTCATAGCAACCTACGTTTGCACGGTAATGCTTGCTCTCTCCCCATTGCTGGTAGATAGTGGCGGTAGTGGAGCTGTGGCACTCTATACATTTCTTAGACTCAACAGACAATTCTTTGGGAAGACTGCTCCTCGTCTCTCCATACGACCCGGCCGATATAATGAGTAGTAGGAGCATCCAATTTGCCGTCATTATCATAAGCCTCTTGTTCATAACCATACCCTCCTTATTTTTTTATTAAATCTAAAGTGTAATGCCCAAATAAGCTCTTATGCCTTGGCTTTTGCAAGCCGCAAGAAATCGACGAGGAACATCAGCACGCCTGCTGTGAAGCCCCACGCTGATACCCAGAACACTGTATACCATAGGGCCATGTATCCCTGTGTCGTGAGGTAATCCATACCCAATATCCGCTGGAAATACGTCTGCACAATCCCGGCTACTGCGAGGGAAAGTGCCATAAGCGCCATGAAGGAGCACATAAACCAGAATGCCCTGATCCCGAGAGACTGCTTGAAACTTGCGAGGCCTTTTATCTGCGGCATGACAAAGTACATTAACGTGAGGTTGAGCATGGCATAGGCGCCAAAAAACGCAAAGTGCCCATGAGATGCGGTTATTTGGGTGCCGTGTGTCCACTGGTTAATCTGTGGAAGCGTATGGGCAAATCCCCAGACACCAGCTCCAAAAAAATGCATGACTGCGCACCCAACGGCCCAGTACAGCGCCACCCTGTTAGTAATTTCCGCTTTCCGTTCCCGTACCGTGCGAAGAGTATCGATCACCATAAAAAGAATGGGAAGTGGTTCTAAGCCGCTAAAAATTCCTCCCCACCAGAGCCAGTAGTTCGGTGTGCCGATCCAGTAGTAGTGATGGCCTGTGCCAACGATGCCGGTAAATAGCACGAACCCGATCTCGACATACAGCCATTTCTCAACCAGTGCACGGTCCACGCCGGTTATTTTCATCAGCATGAATGCCATGATAGAGCCGGTAATAAGCTCCCATGCTCCTTCCACCCAGAGGTGGATCACCCACCACCACCAGAAGTACTGCGTCGCCAGGTTCTTCATGAAAAAGACACCGAAGAGGAACATGCCAGCAAGCATCACCAAGCCTCCCAGGAGAACGCCTTGGATGACTGTCCACTTCTTGGTCTTCATCATCGTCATGAAAATGTTGTAAAGGAAAAGCAGGGCAACAATCACGATACCAAATTTCAGGATCGTAGGCTGCTCAAGAAACGGCATGCCCCAAGACCAGCCGAATATATAGCCCGCTATAGCTGTAACACCGATGAGCGCGAACAGAATGAGCTGGAAGTTGGAGAGTTTTTTGCTGTAGATCTCGGTCTGTGCCTCTTCCGGGACAATGTAATACGTCCCACCCATGAAGCCGAAAAGGAGCCAGACAACGAGAAGGTTTATGTGGATTGCCCGCGCGGTGTTGAATGGCAGGATATTAATTAACGGGTCAAAATCCCATACGTATTTAGCTCCCAAGATCAGGCCGAAGATTATTTGAAGTCCAAATAGCAGTGCAGCGACAATAAAGTAATTTAATGCAATCTTCTGTGATTCGTATTTCATCTGTACCCTCCTTATCGCAGCCCTGCGAGATAGTGCGCAAGGTCATCAATATCTTTTTCGGAAAGTTTTTTGTAGCTCGGCATGATTGAGTCTGGATTGTGAGTCTTAGGGTCCCTGAGCTGTGCCTCGATCCATGCCTTGTCCCGCCTCTTTCCCACCGCAGAAAGGTCCGGCCCGACTTTGCCACCGACGCCTGCGACGATGTGGCATGCTGAGCATCCCTGCACTTTATAGACTGTTTCGCCTGGAGTTATGGATGTTACCGCGGTTGAGACCATGGGTTTGGGTGGCCAGTTGTTTGTATTGATGCCATTCACCCAGCTAAGGAACGCGACCAGATCAGCAATCTCCTCGTCTGTCAGATGAAGGTTCGGCATTTTCCTGGGATTTGGCCAGACCTTTTCCGGGTCCTTCAGAAACCTTATAACCCATTCGTTATCGCGATAACTCATTACCTTCGTAACGTCAGGGGCATAGTATCCCCCGATTCCCAGAATCGTATGGCAGTCGTTACAATTATGCTTCTGCCATACCCATTTGCCAGCAGCGACATGCGCATCCAACTTTGAAGCCTGAGTTCTCTTCGGCATCTGCACCAGAGAGTCGTAACTGAGAACGAGGAAAATCACTGCTGAAATCAACGTGCCCCAAATAAATATTGATTTTCCTTGAGACAGAGTCATAGTTCCTCCTTACTAGTGTTAATCAAGGTTTCCCCAGTCATTGTAGGCATATCCAATAGAAGCAGTTGCTGATGCACTTTATGAAAATTAATGAGTTTATTCAAACAGCTCATGATCATTATGTGGCTCATTTTCATAACTTGGATAATGTACAAGGAGGTGCAT
The DNA here is from genome assembly GCA_964576045.1 of uncultured Nitrospiraceae bacterium. GTDB lineage: Bacteria > Nitrospirota > Thermodesulfovibrionia > Thermodesulfovibrionales > UBA9159 > CAZNTS01. Next base: position 4,534 of record CAZNTS010000181.1, read on the forward strand.
CTCAGAGAAGAAAAGTGAACCTCTCCGATGGAAGCAACGAAAAGATTCACCATATGCGTTGAGACATACTGCCGTCACTTTGGAAATCCTAACATTCAGAAAGTTTCGTTAAGCTGGCCAGCTTATAGGGCCTTCTATACCCCACAAAGGGGAATAGTCTTTTCATATCCATTTTGGCGAATCTGGTTTCTACAAGGATGTCGCGGCACAGTGGTGACTGACGATGTCTTTCACAACAGAGGCTCAGAGCAGCAATATGCTTCAAGTGTTCGCCTGACAACTCCTGCATACCTTCTTTGCTGCCAAGCTGTTCCGACATATGCACATCCCATTCGTCAATTCTCACAACAAAACCGTCTTCGTCAACTTCCAACGCTCTCTCACGGACTTGTTCAGTCTTCCTCATAAATGTACCTCCTTTGTCTCAAGGATAGCCGCTACAGCGAGGGAATGCTATGATTAGCATCATAAATAAGATTTGGGAAACCTTATTGCCCAAAAGTCTGATTTATTTGGGATACGGGCTGGCAAAAAAGTGGAACCTCGCGCATCTGAGGTAATTATTTTCCTAGGCTAGTCGGTGGCTTATGCTCACTGCGAATTTCTTTGGTTTTTGCTGAAACTTAATCGAAACAACGCTGGGACCTTGTACGGTATGAGGAATAACCTGACACCCCGTTGAAATTCTTGAATCTATAAATATGAAACTAAACTTTCAAGATAGAATAGGACAGTGATGACAGGACCAATATGATACGGTCTATACACAAACTCGTCCATGCCACTCAGACTATGCTCATAAAAGGGTCAATGTTTATAACGTTGTTGATCGTTGCATGGATTACCAGCTATGAGGCGTACGGCTGCACTGTCTGTGACAGCAAGAAGCCCACGATGGGCAAAATGCACGAGGAACTCGGCTTGAAGGATTGCTTCAAATGTCACGGACAAGGGTCGGCTAAGACACCGAAGGTCAAAAGGCCCGGATGATCGGTGACGAGCGTTGTATCCCTTGTCGCAAAAGATAGCTAGCGGTATTCGGAACGTCTTCCCGTCCATGCAGCCTCATCACGGACCTGTGGGAGCAACACGCTACGCAGGAAAGAAGGGATCTCTGCGCAACAACCCTTTTCCACTCACTTTTAAATCCTGATGTAATTGCGAGTGGTACAACCATAGTAACGCTCTTATGCGAATTAGTCAGGGGACTTGACATGTCGATTTGCTCATGGGATAATAAGTTTCACTTATGGATAAATTAGGAAGAGTTATAATCCGAGTCATTTCTATCTTGGTATATTCTGCTGTATTGTTCCTTACGGCATTGCCTTCATTGGCGACGGACGACTGTTATTCATGTCATGGCAGGAAGGGGATGCCCTTCTATGTAGACAAGACCCTTTACGAGGGGTCGGTCCATGGCAAGTTCCCCTGCACTGCTTGCCATCTCGATATCGTCAAGTATCCACATGGCAAGACCTCGAGAGTTGACTGCATTATCTGCCACTTCACGGGCAACCAGGGTGCACCGAGAGTGCGAGACTTTAGGCTTAGTGTGCACGGGAAGGCGCTTGCAGTGGGGAATACGGCAGCACCGACGTGCCAGGACTGCCATGGCTCCCATATCATTTATCTGGCGAGGGACGACCGCTCCGACACTGCCAGGCAGAAGATTCCCTCCCTCTGCTCACGATGCCATGTAAAAGAATATGATGACTACCGGAGGAGCATCCACGGGAAGATGCTTCTTGAAAGGCATGACGCAAGAGCTGCAACATGTTTTGATTGCCATATGGAACACCTTATACCGAAGACTGACGAAGAGACGTGGAAATTGGAGCTCATAAAGCAGTGCGGACGGTGCCATACTGAGCAGATGAATACGTACCGCAAGACCTTTCACGGAAAGGTAACTCGCCTCGGCTATACGACTGTAGCCAAGTGTCAGGACTGCCATGGCGCCCATATGGTTCTTGCCATAAAAGACCCCGGGTCAACGGTGTCTCCGGCAAACATAGTGAATACTTGTAGGAGTGGCAATTGTCATCCGAAGGCAACCACCTCTTTCACAAAGTTCTATGCTCATGCGGAGGAGAGTAACAGGGCACGATATCCACTGCTTTACTACGTGTACATGTTTATGACTGCCCTTCTTATCTGCGTCTTTGGTTTCTTTTTCATGCATACGTTCCTTTGGGCATACCGTTCACTAAGGGAACGCATGAAGAGAGGGAAGGAGGACTTGAGATGACGTTCGTTCAGAGGCTTCATCCCTTCCACAGGATTCTCCATGTTTTCATGGCGCTGAGTTTCCTTGGCCTTGTGGCATCAGGGATGCCATTGAAGTACTCTCATGCTCCATGGGCTGAATGGCTCGTGAGGCTTTTCGGTGGTTATGAGGGTGCAGGGCTTGTCCATAGAGTATGTGCTGTGGTGACTTTTGGTTATTTTTTGTCCCACATTATTTACGTAGTTTACGACATCGCAATTGTGCGGCATTTCAAGTTCGACATATTCGGTCCTGAATCCATCGTGCCAGGTATAAGAGATATAGAAGACATCTATCACAACTTAAAATGGTTCCTTGGGGAAGGACCTGCTCCTCGGTTCGGCAGGTGGACCTACTGGGAGAAATTCGACTATTGGGCTGTCTTCTGGGGAGTTGGCATGATCGGAGTGTCAGGACTGATGCTCTGGTTCCCAGAGTTCTTCGGGCAGTTTCTGCCGGGCTGGATCTTTAACATCGCGACCATCATCCACAGTGATGAAGCCCTTCTGGCATCGGGCTTCATCTTTACTATTCATTTCTTTAACACCCATTTGCGTCCTGAGAAATTTCCTATGGATACAGTCATTTTCACAGGTAAGATGAGCCTTGAAGAATTACGGCATGAAAGGCCGTTAGAATACCGGCGGCTTAAAGAGGGAGACGCCCTTGAGCAATACAAGACACCAGCACCCTCTGTGATGTTTATACTTGTAAGTGGTCTCTTTGGTTTCGCAGTTGTTGTCACAGGATCCTTTCTCCTTATACTGATCATTACGGGACAGTTCTTCTCCTAGGAAGTTACTTTTTCTACTTGAAGCGCCTACGCCACAAATCTGAATTGACCCGTCATAAGGTTGTTTCTACATGCTCATGACTGTTATGATATGCTCGTTTGCTCTAGAATCGGAGGTAATTGAGTGCAGGTAACCGTGCTCTCCCGGACTAGGGTAGAGGTTCCGTGATATGGGTATTTTCAAGATATTTGTGCTCGCAATTGTTCAAGGTGTTGCTGAACTGCTGCCGATATCCAGTTCTGCGCACGTTATTGTCGCCGAGAAACTAATGGGGCTCGACCCTACAAGTCCTGAAATGACACTGCTTCTCGTGATGCTTCATACCGGCACCATGTTGGCAGTCATATTTTTCTTCTGGAGAGCGTGGAGGCAAAACTTTTTCGCTTCGCGGGAAGTATTTTTGCATTCAGCAAAATTTATAACAGTGGCCACCCTCTTTACGGCAATAATCGGCCTATTGCTAAAATTTATGATTGAGAAGCTCTTTATGAAGAATGTTCCCCATGCTGAAGTAGAGTTGCTGTTTGGGAATTTGGTTCTTATCTCGATTGCGCTTGCAAGCGTGGGCATCTTGATTTTAGTCGCGGGATGGAAAGCTCGTCGGCGCGCAGAAATAACGCAGGTATTGAACACTAAGAGCTCGAGTTGGATTGGAATCGTGCAAGGAATTTGCTTGCCGTTTCGCGGGTTTTCTCGTTCCGGAGCAACGATATCCACGGGCCTCCTTTTTGGAATTGAAAAAGCGAGAGCTGAAGAATTTAGCTTCGCCCTTGCCGTTGTTCTTACCCCACCCGTCATCGGTAGAGAAGTCTTGAGGCTTTTAAAAGCGCAACATATGAATTCATTCACGTCAGCAAGCCTGATGAGTCTTTTTTATCCCGGTCTGCTCGGCATGGTATTGAGCTTTGTCGCTGGTATTTTGGCTCTTCGGTGGCTTTCCAACTGGTTAGAGCGCGGACGTTGGCATTTTTTTGGGATCTATTGCATCTGCGCTTCACTTGCCGTTTTTCTACTTCAAGTCACAATATTTAACTGAAGCAAGGTCTTTCGGTGCGAACCTGCTGGAAATGACAACTATCAAAAGAAGGTCCATCGTTCAAGGGCATAGATATTGCCGATGTGAGGGACTTGAGGCCGATGGGTCAGCAAGATTATCGCAAAGCGGGGCAAGGTCATTGGTAAGGGGAGGAAGCAGAGGTAGATGCCTGAAGACCGCAATGCCGATGAGGTCCTCTCAAAATACAGGGCTACGGAACACTTGCAATTGCAGAAGCAAACCATTGCACATGACGACGGACTGAATCAGTGTGTGACTAATATTTCATGTTAGCAGTTGCATTTTCTCATTCGGCTAATGCAAAGATAAGATAATGCTAACCAGACCTGCAGATGTCACTTACTCACCTTTCAAACTCATATTACCCCAATTGATGGTAATTATAATTAGCGGTTGACAGGCAAGAGAACCTCAATATAATAAGGGGATGAAAGTAAGCATAATCATAGTGCTGATTGTAATGACAATGTCGATGCTTTCGCCTGTGTCGCTTAATTTTATGTCCGATACCACTGGGACTTCCCCGCTCACGCTCAATGTTTGTAATGCTGGCAGTTATTGCCTCTTAGCCAATTCGGAATCTGCCTGTATTTCCGAATCGGCCATCGGGATGCACATATTTGTAATAACATTATCAGCAACTGTCTCATGCCTTCACTAGTGCCGCTATTGATTGCCTTTCAAAAAGACTGTCCTCAGAGGGACTGACCAGCAGTTCCGAAGCCTTCGAGTCATTTTTCCCCGGGAATGGAGACTTGCTGTTTGGCAAGAGAATGATTTTTTATTCCTTTGGACCTTGCTAAACTCGGCTTCTCTTTGGAATATCCTCACTTGACCATGATGACTGAAGGTAATGGATCGGAGAGAGACGAAAGCAAAACGCGCAGAAGAGGTTCGACTCAAACATCATGATGAAGTTTGAAGATGGAGGGTTTTAATGAATCACGAGAACTCCCTGTTGCTCTTGGCACAGGGATAGTCAATTTGAAAGAAATTCTTTACGACCTTTATTGCAGAAGGTAGGTTTTCGGATAAGACGAAATGCGATATCTGCTTTCATGATCTTGACGCTTACACTGATATCTTTCTCCTCGGTGGGTAGAGGTTTGAACAGTTGCCTGTGAGAAGTACAAAAGGTCGCCTGAAAACTATCTGGTCCCTGATGTAACTCTCGCTAATTAACATGACAAGGAATGAAAACTGAATGCACTACTCAGTGCAGGGCAAGAAGTTCTGGTAGATGTTATTCTCACCACATGTGCGATGACTTGTGCCTTGCCCTGATCCGTTTCTCGGATTTTCAAAAGATGCTTGAGTTTAAAGCGGATGGGGCGCAACCAATCTCCATCTTGATTGACCCGGAACACGACACACCGTAAGCTATAAAAGTCTGCCTTCAAAGGCATCATGCACAGCCAGGGAAGGAATGCGCGATAGGCAACTGAATAGACATCATCAAGGTACTAAATGTTTTTGGCGCACACAATGGTGATTACACATCCTATCACTGGTTTTGCTGAAGTCACCGTCTGATATCGAGTGAATCAGGAATTATGGCTTTATTAGAGGAGGGCCTAGTGAAGAAATATCAGGGCATTGTTAAAAAGTAAGATATTATATATGCCACCAGGCTTTGTATGTCATGATAATGATGGGTAAGTTTCCCATTCCGTCTTTTGCCGCGGTCACCGTACCTCTCTTATTGCCACCTCCCTATTTCAAAGTTCATAGTTGCTCCTGAACCAGATCCCGGGTTATTTCTTGACATCAGGGAAAATGAAAAGGGCGGTGTCTTCTCTATTATCTTTCTTAACTCTTATTTTGAGTTCCCAGTTTCCGAGCATGACAATCGGAAACACAGCCTTATACGCGCCACGGCCCTGCTCGGTCACTGCCGGCGCCCAAGGAGCGCCATGGCCATGCTCAGGCATCCACGGAGTGATCTCAATGGTTGCACCCTCAACTCCCCGGCCCTGCTCATCCGCGACCTTCAGCATTACCTCGTTCCTCCCGTATCTGACGATCTTCCCTTTTCCTATGATACTTACGCGAAAGACGCCATTTTCCGTTGTCTTTGTAACGCTTTTTGAGCAGCCTGATATGAACAACAAAATCGCTGCGACGAATAATATTGCTAACGCTGATGGGAACTGCGCTTTTGCCTGACGAACCTGACGCTCCATATATATGCTCCTTTCCTAATTCTTTCAAGTAATATTAACTTAAATCTATGATTTTTTCCGATGGAGCTGACCTCCCCCCTCTTAAATCGGTCAGCCGTTTATATAGTATCGGCCGCTAAGTACAACTTTGACTGTGGTACAATGATGGGGGCAACTCGGCAGTGCATGATACCAAAGAGTTTCACGCCAAAGGGGGTAATGTGCTATTAAATATCCATATTGCAGGCTGAGAAGGTTACCTGAAGGATATAGGTGATGAAGCGGCTTTTTCTGAGAAAGACCCTTGCGGACCTGACGATTGAGGCGTTTGACGAAAAGAGGGGCCTTAAAAGGTCCCTCGGCCCGATAAGCCTTGTGCTTCTGGGAGTGGGGGTAATTATAGGCGCGGGCATATTTGTCCTGACCGGCCATGCTGCTGCACAGATGGCAGGACCCGGTATCGTTTTCTCTTTCATTATTGCTGGAGCGGCTTGTTCCTTTGCCGGTCTCTGCTATGCCGAATTCGCTTCAATGATCCCGGTGGCGGGTAGCGCCTACACATATGCATACGCTACACTGGGTCAGTTTATCGCCTGGATCATAGGCTGGGATCTGATCCTCGAATATACGCTGGGAGCGACTACCGTTGCCATAGGGTGGTCGGGCTACGTGTCAAGTTTCCTGAGAGACGTGGGGTTGGCTATTCCCGAGTCTTTTGTATCTCCGCCAGTCAGTTTTAATCCCGAACTGCACAAATGGGCAGCCACAGGAGCCCTTTTTAACCTGCCTGCAGTGATCGTTGTAGCCTGCCTCACCGTGATTCTGGTGATTGGAATAAAGGAATCGGCAGCACTGAACGCGGTTATTGTTGTCATCAAGGTTTTCATTATTCTTGCGTTCACACTGGTCGGAGCATTCTTCATCAGACCTGAGCTGTGGCATCCCTTCATTCCGCCGAACAAGGGACAGTTCGGGAGCTTCGGCTGGAGCGGCGTCATGAGAGGGGCAGGGGTCATATTCTTCGCCTATATAGGATTTGACGCAGTCTCGACTCTTGCACAGGAGTCGAAAAACCCGCAGAAGGACATGCCTGTCGGGATACTTGGTAGTCTCTTTGTCTGCACGGTCCTCTATGTTTCTGTCTCCCTCGTTTTGACAGGCGTGGTTCCCTATCCCGAGCTGAATGGTCCGGCACCCCTCGCAGTGGCCTTGGACGCGATGAAACTCCATCTATTTTCACCACTGCTCAAGGTCGGAGCGATCGCGGGGCTGACCTCAGTAATACTGGTCCTGCTCCTTGGGCAGACAAGGATATTCTTTTCGATGAGCAGGGATGGTCTCCTGCCGGCTTTTGTTTCGAGGGTGCATCCACGATTCAGGACGCCGTATCTTATCACCATGATCACGGGTATCGTCACTGCAGCAATGGCGGCACTTCTTCCAATAGGTATTGTAGGAGAGCTTGTGAGCATAGGTACCCTTCTCGCCTTTGTCATAGTATGCTCGGGCGTGCTCGTGCTTAGATATACCCATCCCGAGGTCAAAAGGGCTTTCAGAGCGCCATGGGGGGCAAACACTCCTGCTCTCGGCATCCTCACGTGTCTCTACCTGATGGTCGGGCTTCCTAGGGACACATGGATAAGGCTTCTGGTCTGGTTGGTGGCAGGGTTTGTGATTTACTTCGGCTACGGAATGAGAAGGGCATCAAAGTCGAGCACCTATCGGTAGAACCGGACGAGTTTTTCGGGAGGAATACCTAGAAAATACAGGGTAATCAGCGTCCAGTTCCTCAGGGTGCAGAAGAGTATCCCTTCTTCTTCCCATCTGCGTGCAGATGTATTAACTTTTTCAGAAATGATAGAGATGCTACCCCCTTTATTTCTAATGCGCCTCATCAGATCAACATCCTCCATCAGCGGCATTTCCCTGAAGCCCCCGATAGCGCGGAAGTAGTCTTTGCGGATGAATATCGCCTGGTCCCCATAAGGCAACCGTGTGATCCGGGAACGAAGGGAGGCGGACTTCTCTATAAGCCTGAATATGGGCCGCTTGGAACGTATTCCGAGATCGAAGGCCCCTGCCACAATTTCTCCTTTCTCCATCACCTTGGAGATGTTCTCAAAGGCATTTGTGGGAAGCAGGGTATCAGCATGAAGGAAGAGAAGTATATCCCCCTCTGCGTGCAGAGCTCCCTTATTCATCTGTTTAGCTCGTCCCTTTTCGGACGTAAGCTTCTTTACGCTTTCATTATTAATCTCGCGCACCGTCTCGCCTTTGGAGCAGCCGTCCACCGCAATGATTTCGAGTCTTCCTTGGTACGGTAGCATTAGGATATTGTTAACCGTCTCATTTATGAAGTATGCCTCGTTCCAGACAGGAATTATGACTGATATCTTGTTGTTCATGTCGATGCTTTCTCTGCTGGCTGACCGCCCGGTACCACCGCTCCCAGTAAGGTCGTCCTCTCCCCTCCTGTATACCCATAATAGTAGCATCTCACCACAATTGTCCTTCCTGATAGCTTGGCATATTTAATATCCTTTACGTTCTTCAAGCGGTCCACACGAACGTTTGGACCGGGGATCTGGTTAAATTCACAATAGTAGAGCATGCCGTTTCATCCGACACTGACCATGCGCCTGTTCATCAGGCCGTCAAGTACTTCGGAATTGAAAGTGTTCTCCAAAATCCCAACATGTTTCTTGAGCGCATTACTCTTTAAAAGATAATCCCTGAACCTGCCTATCGGCATGTTGATAAATGCATGAAGGGCTGTTAACGGTATGTCGAAGTCAGTCCCGAGCACTCTTTTGAAATCCTCCTCAAGGGCTCTTTGAGGGGGCGGATGAAAGGACCCGAATGGGTTGCAGGCGCAACTGAGTAGCTCCCCGGACGAGCCCTTCTTGAAACCAAGATTATTCTGCCTCCATCTTTATCCACATGCTCTTCCCTTCAGTCCGAAGAAAAATTTCAGGGCCTTTTTTACTTTTTCAGAAAAAATCTTTTGCGAGAAGAAGTTCCCGACGACGCGTTTGTTTATCTCTCCCAGCGTCGGGTATGGATGGATAGCTGCAGCCAGCGTGGAAAGTCTTACTCTACCGTTCATGACGGCTACCCACTCAGCCACAAGTTCACCTGCTCTGGGTCCAAGGATCTGAATCCCAATGGGCTTTTCCCGATCATCAAGGAGTAGCTTTATTTTCCCGTCTACTTCTCCTTCCGTCAAGCACCTGTCATTGGCCTTAAACTCTTCTGTCCAGACCGAATACTGTTTGCCAGCGGCCGCCGCCCTCTTTTCGTTCATCCCGATGCTTGCCAGCTCAGGGTCTGTATAGGTACACCAGGGCAGATTGGTGTAATCTGCTTTTCGAGGCAGATGAAGGATCGCATTGCTCAATACTATTCCACCCTCATATCCGGCAGCATGGGTAAAGAGAAAAGATCCTGTGGCATCACCAGCGGCAAAGATGTGGTGATGGCTTGTCCTGAGCCTATTGTCGACCTTGAGACCCTTCACATCGAACTCCATCGAGATCTCCTCAAGTCCCAAGCCTTCGAGATTTGCACGCCTGCCCGCCGCAATAAGGAGGGTCTCAGCTCGAATGTTTGAGGTCATGCCGGCGCCGTTCCTTATGACCAGTTCTTTTTCACTGCCGAGGTCTCTGGCACCGACTACGGCGGAATTCAAGTGGATGGTTATTCCTTCGCCTCTAAGAATCTCCATGAGCATTTCTGCCATATCTCTGTCCTCATTGCCAAGTATCTGATCGTGATGTTCGATGATTGTGACCTTCGTACCCAAGCGGTTGAATGCCTGCGCCATTTCGACGGAGACAGGCCCACCACCAATCGCTATCATCGATTTGGGAAGACCCTCAAGAGAGAAAATGTCCCTGTTGGTGACATATGTGGTACTGTCTAGGCCGTCCACAGCAGGTATGGCTGGCGAAGAGCCTGTCGAGATGACCCAGTTTTTGGCAGAATAGGTTTTCCCGTTTAGTATGACAGAGTGCTCGTCAGCAAAATAAGCTTCCCCGAATTCCACCTTAGCACCCAGGCGCCAGAACCTTTCGACAGAGTCATATTCTTCTATCTTTTTAATCACTGAATGAATTCTCCGTGTAATTTCCTGAAAGTCCACCGGCTTCACCTCCGAGACAGGAAGCCCGAAAGTTCTCGCACTCTTTATGAGGTGGTATACATTTGCAGTTCTTATAAGCGTTTTGCTCGGGACACAGCCGAAATGCAGGCAGTCTCCCCCCAGTGACCTCTCTTTTTCGATAAGGAGCGTCTTTGCGCCGAACTGTGAAGCGCCGGATGCGACAGTGAGCCCCGCCGCTCCGCCACCAAGTATCCCTATGTCGTAATCATAATTTCTCCCCATACAGTCCTCCTCATTAAACAGGGACTTGCGGACCTTTCTTTCTTGACTTGTAGAGAGTAAGCAGTTTTTTTGTAGTAATCGGGAAAAGACCGAGGATAACAAGTGACAGGATAAGGCCAGGGGAGAAGATGCCTGCCAATGATTTGATCTTTCCCAGCTCCGTGCCTGCGTTCACGTATACAAGAGTACCGGGCAGCATCCCTGTCTGCGATACCCAGTAGAATGTTCTCATCGGCATCTTTGTAAGTCCCATGGTGAGGTTTATGAGCCAGAAGGGGAACACGGGTACTAGCCTTAGCGTGAACAGGTAAAACGCGCCTTCTTTTTCGAAGCGCTCGTTCACCATTCTTAGCCTTTCTCCCAGCTTTTTCTGTAACCAGTCCCTCAGGATGAATCTCGAGACGAAGCACGCCAGTGTCGCACCTATGCTGCTGGCGAAGGACACAACGATTGTCCCAGTCCACAGGCCGAAGAGGGCTCCTCCCGCGATTGTCAAAAGGATTGCTCCCGGCAGGGAAAGAGTAGCAGCTACAATGTAGATGACCAGATATGCCGCAATGACCGCGAATCGGTGATCTGCGTACATGATCTCAAACTTACTCTGTGACTCTTTCAGTGATGAAAGGGTGAGATAGTTTCCGAGACCGGATAAGTGAAAGGCCGCTATAGCCCCTACAATCACAGCCAGGAACATTATTCTTCTGGCGGTTTCCCTCTTCACGTGAATATCTTCCTGCATATCGCCATAGAGCGAGAAGCCTTGAACTCTGTATCCAGGTTTCGGACAAAAAATGACCGTAAATCATCAATCGTATCGACGTCGTGCCACTCAGGAAGGATATGAACGAGGGGCACGGATTCTGCGAACCGTTTCATAGTTTCACGGTACACTGAAGAAGTGCCCCAGGCGATTTCGCGAAATATTCCCGCCATAAAGGTATTTCTTTTGAAGCCTATTAGGTAATATCCTCCATCGGAGGCGGGGCCGATGACCGCGTCATTAGACTCCAACGCTGAAAAAGCTTCATCGATCATGGCATACGGCAGATCCGGGATGTCACTTCCGATAAGCACCACCTTTGCAATACCTCCTGAAAAGCAGTCGACAAAGGCGTTTGCCATTCGTTCTCCGAGGTCTTTTCCTTCTTGCGGCATATAGGATAAATCTTTTCCCAGCCAGTTCTCCACTGCCTTTCTAGAATTATGCGGGTAAAAATATATCTTTAGGGCGTGAGGCGTCTTTCTCAGAGCATCGACTATGTCGACGGTAAAAGTTTTGTAGATGTCAAGGGCCGTGTTTTCACCCACCGCGGATACCAAACGGGATTTTGTCTTCCCCTTTTTCGGGGCTTTAACGAAGACAAGAATGGATGAGCAATCAATCATCTTTTTATTTTACAACCACTGCCTTCTCTTGGTGAAGACCCCGTGGCACTGTTCTTTAAAAATATATTAGAGTAATGTAGCCTCTGCGGAAGCAGTCTAAAAAAGCCTTTTCTATTTTGTCCTAAAGATTTTGAAGTCCTTGTCGAGCATAAAACGGCGCGGATGTTTTCAGTCCCTGCCACAACGACCAGCGGGGCATTGGCAAGGTTCACGAAGAGGCCATGATACTTGCCCATCAATTCCTTGCACCATTTCTTGAACACATTGGCGAGGTCATAAATGAGGGCCATTGCGCGTTCTATAAATTTCAGATTGTCATGGACAGCATGTGAAAGTCCGGGCAGGTACCATGTCTCGGTTATGACAGGCGAAGCATAATAAAAATTCCATAATTGGACCTGTATCAACGGCAATCAAGGCTCTTCTTTTTTTAGCATTTTTTCGGGCATGTCCTCTTCTCCCTTTACGGAGGGATCATCCCTGCCGCTTCCTGCTTTTCCGATAAGGTCCTTTTCAAGTTCATTAGGGTTTTTCGTTCCCCGGTCAATTGCACGCTCTTTTTCAGACGATTTGAGACCGGACCGGTCTCAGCAGCTGAAGGGGTTTCAGCCGCCCCCACCGGCTGAATCTCCGGATATGCTAGACAGACTAAGCTTCATTATATTCGCGCTCCCGCATCTCAAGCATTTTTTCTCAGAAGACGCGTGCACCACAAAGTAATTGCCGCACGCAAGACATATATAATTCTTTCCCATGAAGTCCTCCTATACTTCTGCAAGCCTGCCAGACGCCGGGTCGCACATTACACTCGACATGGCAGAAATCCGTTGACGCTTACAATTAATAAGTCTACACCCGCGGGTCCTATCAAAACAACCGGTATGGTGGACATCCCAGCCAAAGTAATAGTTTTTCAGAGTGATCGTGGAACTTGAAAGGGGAAGGAGCGTCAGCCGTGCAGCAGGGTGGCATGCCTCAGAACTTAATTGGTAGAATTTCTGAGGCGCGAGAAATTCTTCGCGTTTTGGAGAGCGAGGGAACCGTAAACCGCAAGGGCGTGAAGCAGCTTCAGATCATCGAGGGCGAACAGCCTATCGGACGAGTTGCTCATGTTGATAACACCAAAGTTAAATCCCCTGCGCCCAAGGCAGACACAGAACATGGATTTGATAGACACAGCACCCGGAACGAATCTGGAATCGAGAGATACGTTATTAATGAGTTCTTCCCTGCCGGTTTTCAGCACATCTCCTGCAACACCCGCGCCTTCGGCGAGTATCATCTTGGGCTCTGCTTCGTAACCGAAGGCCGCCCTAATCGCCAGATGTCTACCGTCATCGTCAAGCAGCATTACCGAGCCATTATCGGCAGTGATTATGTTTCTTGCTTCTTCAAGTATCAGACTGCAGGTCTCGTCGATGTCGACGTACATATGGAGCAGGTCTGTGTTATCCTTCTTAAGTTTTGCAAGTTCAATATCGAGCTTTCTTATCCTCTGGCTCATCGATTCTAGCATTCTGAATACGAGGGTGGTATCCCTGCTTATGGTTGAAAAGAGCTTTTTCTTGTCGATGCTCAGGACGCGTGCATTGCCCGATGCGATGACTGTTGCAGAACGCGACTGCCGGTCAAAGAGGGCCATCTCTCCGAACACCTCGCCTTCGCTGAGGGTTGCGATTGTAACCTCGCCGCCCTCGGTCTTCCGTGTGATCCTGACCCTGCCGGACTGGATCACATACATG
>CAZNTS010000182.1:0-3888 GCA_964576045.1 uncultured Nitrospiraceae bacterium
AGAAGCGATAATGGCGTTATCGGCACCTGCACAATAATGTCCTATGCTCTGGGCAGGAGGTGCCAACATAAGACCAAAGGGAACCTCAGACGAATTGGAGTAGCGCCGAATCCGCTTTATGGCATTGTCGAAAAAGAAATGCCAACTTGTTAATCGCAAATGCCGCATTGTAACCCCACTCCCACCTTGTGAACCATTTCATGACGGTTTTCCATACATGCCAATGAGAATTTCCAAAACTTAGCGGATATGAGTAACATCTCACGTTAACTTTTTGCAATAACGCAAATATTGCGGTATTATAGCACTCATATATAGCACGAACACTCAAAGAATTCTATGTGGTGGGAAAAGTAGTTGCGGAGTCAACAGGCGGTTATCTATGCTTGGCAGCGTTAATGTAAAAGTTAGGTCGACCAGACTTGCTTACCTTGTCCGCCCCGACAACGCACAACAAATCAGGGAAGTGTTTCTTTTACGGGGAATAATAGAGGAGAGTCGAGATGCCAGGCGAATTTGGGGATCAATTTAAGAAAGCGTTCAGAGGGATCCTCAGGTTGATGGTCCCACTCTTTACCATTACGGGCGTGCTTGTTTCTGTAAGAGTTTACAATGTAGTTGCTCCGTCATGGTATTGGAGTTTTGGTGTGTTCCTCTATTTTTTCGTCTTTTCAGTAGTCCTCAGCTATATCTTCGCATTGGTAATTACCTGGATCAAAACGTACTTTACACGCAACAAATGAAGAGCCATCGTACAAGAAAGCCAGATTGAACTATTGAGGGTCTCGCTCAAGTCCCCCCATTGTTTCTTGTGTACTTCTCACATTTATATCATGCCAATCATGTGACCTACACAGAAACGATGGTTGCCTCGAGAGAACCCCGATCCCACTTATGTTTTATAATACGTCAAGGCGATATTTTTTCAAAAGGAAACAATGGTTATAGCCATGATACATTTATCCGGCTCCCAGCTGGAGCCAGCTGTCATAAAACATATTCCATGTAGCATCATTCTAATTAAGAAAGGACAATAAATTATGAAAGTGTCAGTCCTAGGATTAGGCATTATCGGAAGCGCCTGGGCAAAAAATCTGATCTCTGATGGCCATGTCGTACGATGCTGGAACCGGACTCCCAAAGATTTCCCCAATTTTTACACCTCCATTCAGAAAGCGGTGGAATCAGCCGAGGTGATTTTCATCACCGTTTCCGATCCTCCTGCAGTGCAATCTGTTCTGGAGAAGATTCAACCCGAACTTAGCCCCGGCGTATTAGTCATTCAGTCGAGCACAATTTCAGCTAAATGGACACTCCTATTTGCTGAACAGGTACAGAGGACCGGTGCACTATTCTTGGAAGCGCCCTTTACGGGTAGCAAACTGGCTGCGGAGCAACGGCAGACGGTTTATTATCTGGGCGGGGAACCAGCAGTGATCGAAAAAGCGCGTCCGATCCTGGAATCCATATCCAGCGCTATCATCCATATAGGAGCGCTTGGTTCCGCTTCTTCGCTAAAGCTTGCAATGAATTTGAATATTGCCGGCATCGCCCAAACTTTGTGCGAGAGCCTGACTCTGTGCCGGATGGCGGGAATCCCAGATGAAATCTATTTCAATGCGCTGGCGTGGAATGCTGGGAGGTCGGGAGTATCGGATCTTAAAGAACCCAAGCTCTGTCAGCGCGATTATACCCCGCAGTTTTCACTGAAGAATATGGAAAAGGATCTTCGCCTGGCATTGGAGACTGCTGCCGATTTCTCAGTGTCTCTCGAACAAACAGAACATCTGAAAAAAATCTACGATCAAGGAATGTTAGCCGGCTGGGCGGATGATGACTTCATTGGTCTCATGCGGCTGCTGGATAAAAGACCCTGAGACCTATTAGAGCAAGAGGGGACAACTTCCGTAATTTTGGGTAATAGAATTTCCCCAGAGTTAAGGATAAAACTCGTGGTCCACATTGAATACCTTAGGACCTGCAAAAGTGTTGTTCGGGAAAGATACAAGCGCCAATACGTCAATAATAAGCCAACTTATTTTCAAGGAATCTTTCATAAAATTCTTCCTAATGTCGAGGAATGTTGAGTGGATCTCCTAATAAAAATGGCATCAAAATTAACAAAGACGTCATCTACATCTTTAGATGTCTGCTGAAAGTTAGGACTTCTTCACAAAAGAATCAGAATATCGCTCCTATCCATCATAAGTGCCTGCACTAGAGCCCCCCATCTCTGGCAGGAAAGCGACAGAAAGTGAGAAAGACGCTGTCCAGGCTTTGGGGCGAAGCCGTTTGCTCCCCTCGTGGGATGGCAGGTTTGTATCGGAACAGGAAATTGTATCGGCAGAGGCAATCATTTCCACTTTTATCTACCACCAGGAACAGGAGACCGGTGTCACCTGAGATGCCTCACTCAGCAACCACATACCGTCTTACTTTCTCAAGTCGTTTACCCTTAATTCCGAGATCTTCGGGACGTGTGATCTTCCTCTCCCGACGCATCTTCAGGATCATCTTTGCGGTATCGGGCCCAATCCCCGGCACTTTCAGCAACGAAGCCCTCTCTGCAGTATTGACCCGGACTGGATAAAATTCGGGATGGCTCTCCGCCCAGATCTCTTTGGGGTCCTTGTCCAACAATAGATTTCCCCTCTCGTCCAGTATGATGTCCTTCTTATCGAAGCCATATTTGCGGAAAAGAAAGTCGACCTGATACAAACGGTGCTCACGTATGAAAGAATCCCCAGGATTCGTCAGGAACTGTCTCTCGCCTGGAATACCAGGGTCTCCCAGACCCTTCTGATAGGCAGAAAAGTAGACACGTTTGAAATTCAAACGATCATACAGTAAGGACATGTGTTCAATTATCTCGGAGTCTAACTCGTCTGAAGCACCTACGAGGAATTGCGTGGTACATTTCACTTTTGAAAATTGCATCCCAGTACCGGTAAGTCGTCCCATTAGTTTAAGCGGCCGAAGAATGTCTCTCACGTAATCCTTTTTGTTCGATAGGACCCCGAAATGTTTTTCACCTGGTGTCTCTATATTGAGAGAGACTGCTGTTGCCAGGGAAAGGGAATCTTCTATGGCTTCGTCCGATGCACCGGGTATAATCTTCAGATGTATATAGCCCCTGAACTTGTGTTTGAACCTGAGTAACCTGGCAACGGCATTGATTCTGTCCATGGTAAAGTCCGCATTGACCATCGCCGCGGAACTCAGGAACAACCCAAAGACCTTTTTCCGTCTTACATATTCCATGAATACCCTTGCAACCTCCTCGGGTTGTAAGGTGCAGCGTTTCACGTCCGTTTGAGAGCGGAGGGGACAGTACTTGCAGTCATTTACACAGACATTGGAGAGGAGGGTCTTAAGGAGCACTGTGTACCCGCCCTGAGGCAGGGCAACTGGATAGAGCCATTTGCCGTCCTGCCCCCTTATCCTGTGGCCCTCCTTCGTAGTGCCGCAGGCGCAGGCAAGGTCGTACCGTGAATCTTCGGAAAGCACCTTCAATTTCTCGATGATATCCATCAATGATCATCTGAATTATATCACATGCCGGAACAAAGCATTCTAGGCAGCGCGACAGGCTGGAAGTATCATATCTTCGTGTCGTATTGTCCATCACCCTCTCTTTAAGTGTATGGTATAGTTATACATGCGAATCGATCTGTGGAAGCAAGGGCCCTGATTGGCATTCTCCGTGTTTTCCAAAATAGTGATGCATTCTGTCGTCCTGTCTGTCGAAAATCCGGGCTTACAGGCAGGACCCTTTGCAGAAGAAGCCAGGACGGGTCTTACCGTGCTCGCCTATCTTGTCATCGCCTTTTTTGTGTGCGCCCTTCTCGCTGCTGCCTTTTTCATATACAAGAACACAATCGGCAAGAA
>CAZNTS010000183.1:0-2538 GCA_964576045.1 uncultured Nitrospiraceae bacterium
AGGGCTTCGCACTTATACTTTTCAGTTCGTCGACTATCTTTCTCAAAAAAACAGGCCTGACTATCCTATGGGCACCCGCGGAGCCAAAATGTGTCTTCACTGCCACCCATTCTTTCGGGCTAAAATAATTCCCAAGACCAATTTCTTTCAGGAGCTTTTCAAGCTTCCCGGGCATACTGTCATCGTATTTCCATTTGAGAGCCCTAGCCGAAGAATAATAGACTTTTGACATAGATTCCTCCTTTCATCCGAGTCGACAATTTATCCGCTCGTTTCAAGAGACAACTTCGCTAATTCCAATCATTAACTCGCTCGCTAACGCCACTTTCCGTATTTGCATCGTACAGGAGTCAGCTTTTCACACGGCCTCTCTTAAATCCCTTTAAGGAACCATATCCCGAAGATAATTAAAAAAACACCGCATGAATATAGCAGGAGCCGGTATCCACTGTCCCCGATCACCTTTCTGCCCCTTGAGACAGCAAATGAGACAACACTGTACCAGCCGAGGTCAGCCGATATATGACCAAAGAAAAAGATCGAGACGCCTAGCATACCGAACTTAAGGGAACTGATAAGATATCCCATTCCAATAGTGACCCACCACATGATCCAGTAAGGATTCGAAACACTCCCGATGATGCCAGATATTACAGGGTGCATACCCTTTTGTATTTTTCCATCGGCCGCGGAAAAAAGTGCCTTTCGCGCATCCCTGATCATCCTACATCCCAAATATATAAGCACCAGCCCTCCGATTACGCAGATCCCTGTCTTCGCCAACGGAACGGTGAGAAAAGGCGCTATGCCGAAAATGATGAGTATGACCAGCGACAGTTCCAATATTCCATGACCGACTATGATCAACGGACCTGCGACCACGCCCCTCCTTGTCGCCTCGGCGATAGTCATGCTCAACAGAGGTCCCGGAACCAGCGCACCTGAAAAAGCAACGACAAAAGAAGAGAAAGCGATCAAGCAAAGGCTTACGGACATTTAGCCCTTTTCACAAGGTTATAGCCCGATAAATAGAGAGCGACCTGAAGCAGCGAATACCGGCTGGTAAATGTCTGTTTCATACCTCTACCTTGCACGCAACATGAGTCGTTCTGGCACAATTCGATATATTCTATCATCACCCGGAAAAGGTGTCATCCTCCAGTCCCTCTCTCATGCAAGACTCCTATCATAAAGCTCTTTCTTGCTCAATCCATATTGCTCAGAGATAGTTCTTACCGCCTCTTTCCTGCCCTTCCCTTTTTTCATAAGCGATTTCACCTCAGAAAGTGCGTCTTCGAAGGATAATTCTTCCCTCTTCTTGCCCTCTACAATTATCACGTACTCCCCTGCAACGGTTCTATTATGCATGAACGTGAGCACAGCCGGCAGGACTCCCCGCAATGCCTCTTCATGGATTTTCGTTATCTCCTTCAGCACAACAGAGTTCCTTGCCCCAAACACCTCAACCATATCCTCCAACGTTTCGATAATCCTGTGGGGTGACTCATAAAAAACGAGGGTCCTTCTTTCAAGGCTTAGCTCCTTCAGCATCTTCTGCCTTTGTGATTTCCTGGGCGGAAGAAAACCTAGAAATGTAAACTCCTTAATTGGAAGCCCTGAGACCGACAGGGCTGCAATCAGTGCTGAGGGCCCTGGCACACAGACAACACTAATTCCCTCAGCAACCACCTTTTCGATCAGGACGCTCCCCGGATCAGAGATCCCCGGTGTGCCCGCGTCCGATATAAGAGCAACCGACTGTCCTTCGTGTAGCCTGTTGAGCACTTCAACGGCACGAACTTTTTCCTTCTCGCCCCAATAACTCATTAGAGGTCTGGAGATCCCGTAGTGGTTCAGCAGTCTGGAAGAGTGTCTCGTGTCCTCAGCTGCGATAAGATCCACTTCCTTCAGGACCTTCAAAGCCCTGAGGGTTATGTCCTCAAGGTTCCCGATGGGCGTGGATACGATGTAGAGGGTGCCTTTCATTTCGAGAATTATAGTCAGTCGATAAATAGCTCTGTTAGAAGCAGCATTGATATTTGTCCGCAACTATTCTTAATGAATTCGCGGGTCAGTAATATTGCCTCTTTGAGTCCACAGTACGAGTTTCGAAGCTACAGCAGAAAGAGTTTAGAACAGTCAAAAAAGTTATATTAAGCGAAATACCGTATTATTTACCGTCACGCACAATGTGCTCTTGCTTGCCAGCTATTTTTTAAACCTGCCCTTGAACCTGTTAAGCCACATTATGTGGCTCCGCTCCTCGTTGATAATCTCTTCAACCATTTCCTTCTCTTTCACAGCGTCCCTGATGCCGTAAAAGTAAAGAAGCGTCTCCTTCTCGAACCCAAGCGCAAAATTCACTGCATCCTCAACCGTTTTCACTTTCGCCATCGAAGGCAGAGACTTGTTCTTCCCAAGGAAGAACTCCGATTCGACGATAGCCCTCAGGTACTGTTCCGCCTCCTCCCAGTCCGTAGGCTCCTCGTCCCCGATGATCCCCAGAAGCTCTTTGAAAGTCTTCTCATGTTTCAGTTC
>CAZNTS010000184.1:0-8043 GCA_964576045.1 uncultured Nitrospiraceae bacterium
CTACCTTAGTCCAGTCCGTCTTATCAAACTGTTATAGACTAGTTCCCGATTATGATAGGCATCACTATATGAAGGATTCAACGCAATAGCCTTGTCAAAGTCCTCCATTGCCTCGTCGAACCTTCCCATGTTGTAAAAGACTACACCTCTATTATTATAGGCAAGAGAATACGAAGGATCCAAAGTGATTGCCTTATCAAATTCCTCAATTGCCTCGTCGAACCTTCCCATGTTCTCAAAAAGTATGCCCCTATTATTATAGGGCTCAGTATACGAAGGATTCAAGGCAATTGCTTTATCATAGTCTTTGATGGCCTTATCAAACATCCCAACTTTTTCAAAAGCCAAGCCTCTATTATTGTAGGCAACAGGCACTGATTCAGGTTCCTTTTCTATGACATAGTTCCACAGCGTCATACTATCTTTCCATATTCCTATTTGATCAAAGGTCAAATATATCACAGCTGCAGACAAAAGTGCGAATATTGAAATGCCGAGAAGAGTGACTATGGTCCTCCTTCTCTTAAGAGCATTCACCCTGCTCCAGCTCCATGCCGTTGCCAATCCCACCAAGAGGAACGGGCCAAGACTAGGCAAATAACTATACCTGTCTGCCATTGATTGAAGTCCCACCTGAATAATACCAATCACAGGAATTAGAGTCACAACGTAATAGGCCCAAAGTGACAACCATAATCTTTCCTTCCTCGCTTTTAGTATACAAATACACGTAATCCCTACCGTAAGAACAATTGTCAAGGAATACGGGAGGGAAAAAAGGGATACGTCCTTCGGATAAGGGTAATATGGAATTAAGTTTACGGGCGATATTATCTTCCAAAGATAACCGATTAAAGATTTGATCGCAACAAGCACCCGTGTCGATAATGGCACTACCTCCATCATTACCATTGCCCCTCCAGATTCTTGTGAAAGCATTGTCAGTATGGATGATATGACGCTAAGAGCAATAAAGGGGCACTTCTCAATAAATGCAGTACCAAATTCTCTGACCGACTCACTTCTCCCAAATGGATACCAGTCTAAAAGCAACAGCACGAAAGGAAGAGTTACGGCCATCGGCTTACTCAACAATGCAAGGGAGAAAAATCCAAGAGCGAATAAGTAATGCCTATTTAGAAATCGTAATTGCAATAGTTTTCGAGCTGATTCATTATCAATAATACTTACATATTTTGTATACGCTAAGATACTGAGCAAAAAAAACGTCGCGCAGAGAAGATCCTTTCTTTCAGAAACCCATGCTACTGATTCCACGTGGAGGGGATGTAGTCCAAACAACAAACCTGTAATAACGCCAGTTATTATGCCTCGCTCTTTAAGCCACAACCCAACATTACTTGCTACAGTCCGTTTATAGAGTGAAAGCAATCGAATGGTTACCATAACCACCATAGCAGTGTTTAGCGCGTGTAGAATGACATTGGTTAAATGATGCCCCAGAGGATTCAAACCCCAGAGGGCATAATCTAAGGCATGTGATATCCATGTAAGCGGATGCCAGTTGCCAGCGTAAAAATCAAAGAAAGCCCACCGGAAAAAAGCCATATTAAATGTACGGATATGTGTATTGTTTATGACGTATAGAGTGTCATCGAAGCTAACAAACGTGTTTTGAAGAGATGAGATGTATACTAGAAAAGTTACAACCGCAGCTGAAACCGCGAGATAATATACCGAGTTCGGCATCCGCTGCATGGATACTGTTTGCGATGACCTTGAATCATAATAGTTCTGCGGAGATTTCGAACCGTCGAGGACAATTGTCGAGCACCTCTCTTTTTTCTTTCTTGACGACTTGCCCATAAGTTTTAAAATACCATATTGTCCTATGGCTAAACTATAATCAAGCTCTCCTAGCTAGTCGGTACTAGTGGCAAGAAACCAGTGCGCGATACGGGGAAAAGCGGCATCGGGGGATCTGGGATCCCCTGGCACAAGCCCCCTTCCGGAACCAAACACCTCTGAGGTCTGATATAATTGTGTTTACTTCACCCAGAATTATTGAAGAGAGCGGTCGTAAGCCGGTACTGAATTAATCACAAAAGCATCAAGGGGAACCTATGGAAATTACACATAAAGGAGGTGAACAGGGATGCCAAAGGTCGGACATAAATATATATGCGAAATATGCGGCAACGAAGTGGTAGTAACTAAAGCGGGAACTGGAACGCTTTTTTGCTGTGGTAGGCCGATGATTCAGATCGGGGGATAACCCAAAACAGAAGACTATCGAGGCCTGCGATAACTTCCTCCCTCTAAACACGTCCAAAGTCTGATATAATTCCGCAGAGTATGACCAGAAATCGATGGCACTATATTAACTGCGGAGTTGTGGGTATGAAGCGGTTCAGAGCATATGATATTCATGGTAGATTATCATTATCATTTCCAGTAGCGCTGATTCTTCTTTTTTTTACAAATGTCTTTACTTTTACTGCACATACAGCCACTCTTTCGCTTAAACCAATGGGTGAACCTCGTTCTTTGGAGGGTCCCATTCTTGGAGCTTCTACAACTGCATTTTATGAACGTCTTCTCGAGGACCCGGTCAAAATAGCCGTGCTAAAAAACAATAAAGCAATATGATGAAGATATAGGGAAATCTCTAGGGATTGAGTTTGATACTGCCATGGTGTAACATTTCCCCAGTAATCCTCACTGTAACAGATTCTCGAACTACGCTGAACACCTCACTGCTGTACTCTG
This sequence comes from uncultured Nitrospiraceae bacterium, assembly GCA_964576045.1. Lineage (GTDB taxonomy): Bacteria > Nitrospirota > Thermodesulfovibrionia > Thermodesulfovibrionales > UBA9159 > CAZNTS01. The sequence goes on from CAZNTS010000184.1 coordinate 2,731, forward strand.
ATACAATTGTAGAGAGTACAAATGATAATTGTTCGAAAGATTTATCTGATTGACTGACATGTCAGAGAAACTTATCTATTAAGATTTCAGTATACATTGGCAGGCAGTCTAAGACATTCTACTTCTTATTATGCTTTGCTTTCCTCTCTGTTATAGGATTCATTAATTATCTGGCTGGAGAGAAGATCAATTTTTCTGTCTTTTACTTGCCTCCCGTATCACTTGCAGCATGGCACGGTGGCAAATGGATGGGAGTCCTGTTTTCTATTCTTGGCGTAATAGCATGGTTCGTGGCCGACAATATGGCCGGTCACATATATTCATACTTTATCATCCCGTATTGGAATGCGTTTGTAAGGTTGTGCTTTCCCCTTATTGTTACAGAACTAGGATCAGTCACATTTAATGGCCCTCCTGCTACAGTCGATGATATGGTGAGGAAAGCAGATACCCTTATGTATAGGGCAAAAAATATCGGTAAGAACAAGATTATTATGGAGCTGGATAATTAAGGATTGTTTTCGAATTAAGAGGGTCGTTAGGAAATACAACCGTGATGCGCTACTATTGATGCAGTCCTAACTTAGCAGCACCTTCGATGGTCTTCATTAGCTTTGCTGTAAACTCAGTCGCCGGTATGTTCGGATTGTAGCGGATGATCACAGAAGCCGCATTTGGACTAATACGAATATGCTCGACGTTCTCCATTGACGCCAAAAGGGATTGCAGACCATTCCCATAAGCCTCATCTGTCTTCAGGCGGGCGACTTTTAACCGGATTCGTCCCCGGCTCTGGTGGAGGATTCTGGCAATACCTGTCCGCCCTTGGAATGCCAATGCGTTATCTCCCCCGAGAATCGCTCTTCTTCGCTCTCCTATGGAAACAGTAAAACCTTCCTTGCTCTCCAGGTAGGCAAGCAAGTTTGCCAAGAGATTCTGCAAGGTTGCCAAGCGTTCATGTCCTTCCAAAGCTTCAGGTCGATCAGCCCGGTCGATGGCCTTAAGTGTGCTACAGACTGCCTTGCGCTGGAATAACGGCGCATGTTTGCTTTGTTGGTCACCGAGCTCCTCTTCGAATTGAAATAGCGGGATTGACTCGAATACAGGGAGCACTGCGGTGACTTCTCCTACTCGCCTTACAACAACTTCACCCAGAGAAACTCTTTCGTCAATGCTGAAGAGGAAGGCATCTCCTGAAAACTTGTCTCGATTTTCGAATGTCTCTGCTATCTGTCTGGTCAATTCTATTACGTTGGGGTCCTTAGTGTAAGGACCATACCGAAACGCGCGATGCGCCCACCCAAAATACTGACTCAAACGGTAGAGGATTTCAATAGCAAATGGCGAGCCAAATTCATACTGAACCGGGTATTTCTTCTTATAAAAGGCCAGTTCGTCTTCCTCAAGAATGCTATAAAGTCGCGACTGCAACTCTTCTATGGCGAGGATGAAGGGATTCACGTACAGAGCAGCTTCCTGATCGCGCTTGAGCTGCCTCTGTTTCTGCTGGTCCTCACTCCAGGTCCAGACGGACCAGACTGCCGCGGCTAAGGCTGACAAAACAGAAAGAATCAGCGTCGGATTCATGCCTATCCCCCGTAGTACAGACAATTGACGGGATGCATAATTTATAGCACATCCAGTGAGCTCTTGCAATCGTTTTCTGGACACAAGGGCTTTTCAACCTTCTTTGGAGCAGTTTTACGGAAGAATCTTCCGACCGTATCCGAAGTGTAGTTGGTTTATGCCCTTAGCTAAGTACAACCTTGAGTGTGGTATAATGACGGAAAGAGATCAGTCCACGTGGACACTTTTTACACCTCTAATATATTGATATCAAAACGTTTCTTGCTTGCTCGGCGTTCTCTTTGTCAACTGGTCGGGGATTCGAATCCTTCACGGCTCACTTGCAGAACCAGAGGCTTTGTCTCCTCTTGAGGCTTAGTGCCATCTGTAAAAACAATACAAATAGAACATGGCGCTTGTTCCCCGGACTCAAAGTCTGGGGGTTTCGCGCCGCTTCTCGGCGACGGGAACCTGATGAGAAGGTTATGGCAAGGAGCCGGGAGTATGCTGACTGATCTCTCAAGACTGAAGAACCGGCTTGTTGCCAAGTTCGCCACCCGCTATCTCTTTTTCAAAAACGTGCTTACCTCAAGATACCAACCGGACGAATCGAAGGATATACCATGGACACCGGTAAGAAAGCATTTGAATGATTCGGTGCTTGCGGTAGTCACGACCGCCGGTGTGCACCACAGGGGGCAGAGACCTTTTGATATGACAGATCCGAACGGCGACCCTTCATTCAGAGCAATCGATTTGAGAAGGCCCGTCACGGATCTCATGATCACCCACGATTACTATGACCACTCGGATGCAGACAGGGACATCAACATCGTATTTCCCGTGGAAAGGCTCAGGGAATTCGAACGTGAAGGCATACTGGGCAAACTGGCTGATATCCACTACGGTTTTATGGGCCACATACTCGGCTCATGCATCGAGACCCTTGTCAACAACACAGCACCGGAAGTCGCAGAACGGCTGAAGGCGGCGGGTATTGATGCAGTATTGCTCACGCCTGCCTGAGGCTTGTGCACTCAGTCCGTGGGACTAATACAAAGAGCCATCGAGAGTTCAGGCATCCCCACTATAGGGATATCGATAGTGAGAAGATATACAGAGAGGGTGAAACCACCGAGGACCGTCTTCCTCAGGTGGCCCTTCGGGCATCCGCTGGGAGAGCCCTTCAATCTCTCCCAGCAGAGGGCGGTGCTTGCTGAGGCCTTCAAGGCCCTGTATTACATAAAGCAGCCCGGCACGATAATCGATCTTCCCTTCAAATGGAGAAGACAACAATACATCGACAATGGCTTAGATATGCTTAAAAACCTGAAGCTTTAAAAAATCCCTCCCTTTCGAGAGTCCGTGAAGATACGCTAAATTACTAATTTTTAGCGCCTGACGTAGTACAAATTACCTCCGAAAATAGGAGTTTATTCCAATTAAATTTCCTTGTCGCATGTGATATAAATATAATCAGAAAGACAAACAAGGTTTTAGAAAGGGGGTGAATGAAATGACAGCAGAGGTAAGACATAGGATTACCGAGAACGTTTACTGGAACCTGCTGGCAGCGCCGCTAGTCGGACTGTTGTATGTCATCACGCTGCCGTTTATCGCCATTGGGACAGTGCTGGCGATGGTAGGGAAAAAGGTTCTCGGGGGAGTTGCCACAATGGCAGGCAATCTGATTTCTTTCGGATGGAGACCGTCCGAAGCCCATCTTGCGGGCAAGAAGAAAGGACGTAAGGGCAATGCCAGCAACCCGTAGGACTGGAACGTATAAACATGCAAATAACTGACAGAAAGGAGACAGAAAATGTATACACTCTATGATTACATTACGCACATAAAGGGGGTCGAATACATCATCTCTATAATGTTCATTGCAGGATATATCCTGTTTTCGGAGATCCTGAAACCAAAACCGTTTGCAACAATGGTAAATGGCGGCAAAGATGACCTGGCGTTCATCAGGATGACCGGCCGTAGGAACATCCTCAAGACGGTCGGCAGGATCGCTGCCGCTCCGTTCATAGGCATCGCTTATGTGGTGGCTCTTCCTTTTGCCTTCTTCGGTGCAATAGGCTCTGCAACCCTCGGTGCAGCATTGAACGCATTCGGTAAAACAGCCGTGTTCGGATGGAGACCAACAGAGGCATATCTAACCGGGAAGAAAAAGAAGGAAGAGTCAAAAAAGACCGAGGAGAAATAATCGCCTATGGCGCATCTATTTGGAGAAACTGGCAGAAGGGCAGACTACCCGGAAAGACCGTGGTCTGTCCTTACTGCATAACCTCCCGCAACTTCTCCAGGTTGTACCTCATAAGACCAAGATAGGTTTCACGCCCTGGAAGCCCCCCTTCGGGGTCAAGCATGATTACCTTCACACCCGCCTCGCGGGCAATTACCTCAGCTGCCTTCGGGTTAAGTTGAGGCTCGGCGAACACCGCCCGAATGCGGTACTCCTTTATGGCCCTCACGATTGCCTGCAGTTTCCGGGGTGAAGGCTCCTTACCCGGTGATTCCTCTATAACTCCCACGCTCTTGAGCCCGTAACGCATGGCAAAGTAGTCCCAAGCAGGATGAAAGCTCACAAAATTTTTTATGCGAAATGTCGCAACGGTCTTCCTGATCTCAGCGTCAAGTGCCTTCAGCTTTTCAATATAGGTAGCGCTCTGTGAGCGGTAGGCGCCCGCGTTTTGCATGTCTGCCTGCTCAAGAGCCCTCTCTATCTTTCCTACGATTTCAATGGCGAGGAGAGGATCAAGCCACACATGGGGGTTGCCGGTCTCGCGTTCCTCACCGTGTCCCTCTTCCTGCAGTAGTTTCATGCCATCTGAAAGGACAATAACCCTGATCTTTTTCCCCGATGCCTGAAGGAGCCTTTCAGCCCAAAACTCCAGTCCCGCGCCGATCTCAAAGAAGAGCCTGGCCTCAGAAAGATCTCTTGCCATCCCTGGAGTCGCATCAAAAACGTGCGGACTTGCCCCCGGAGGCAGCAATACCCGCACGTCCACAAGGTCGCCACCCACTTCTTTGACCATGTCCCCGACGGGAGAGATGCTTGCAACGACCTTCATGGCCTGGGCGAAAATATCAGATGTGCAGAGGATTGAGAAAAAGAAGATTAATATTGCCGTTACGAGTTTTTTCATCCGGCAGGCCTATCCTCCTTGCCTTGTCATATCCAAGATCCAAAGGAATTTCATAGAAAAATTGATACTATTTTAGCAGAAATTTCAAATGGTTTCTCTTGTATTGTCATCAACCTCGTAAAGAGGTAGAATGGAATAGGAGATGGGAATCCTATTTGCAGAGAAGGAGGACACTATGAACAAACTTATCATTGCAGTCGACCTGGGTCATTTCAAGGCTTACAGAGTCACCAAAGAGCCTCTTGCGAAGAGCGCAAAGGCAGAACTGATAGAAAGCTACGATTTAATTGGTGCCCATCTGAAGCTATCAGATAAATTGAGCGATGCCGCCGGAAGGTTCAGGATGCGCGGTAGCAGGAACGACAAGGCTGCCGGATATGGCGAGGCCCACAATCTTGCACTGGAAGAAGAAAAGAGGCTTGTGAGGCAGATCGCAGATAATATCAATACATTGGTAATAAGGGAAGCATGTGATGCATGGTCTCTGGCTGCGGGCCGCAACATAAACGGCTTGATCGTTGAGTACCTGGCCCCCGTCGCAAAGGCAAAGCTAGAAAAGAACCTGCCCTGCAACCTAACAAAGGCCGGC
>CAZNTS010000185.1:0-9019 GCA_964576045.1 uncultured Nitrospiraceae bacterium
CCTTTGATGATAACTTCGTCACCTATGTCTGGTTCGACGCGCTTGTGAATTATTTTTCAGCGACCAGGTTCCTAGCCCCTGATTCCGGGAATGCGAAGCTTGGCGAGTTCTGGTGGCCTGCGTCGCATCATATCGTGGGGAAGGACATACTCACGACCCATGCTGTCTACTGGTCCACCATGCTCATGGCTCTGGACCTTCCTCTTCCTAAGAATATCTTTGCCCATGGGTGGTGGACAGTCGAGGGGCAGAAGATGTCTAAATCACTCGGCAATGTTGTGGATCCCAATGCCATGGTGGACAAATACGGAGTTGATGCCTTCAGGTATTTTCTTTTCAGGGAAGTGCCATTTGGACTCGACGGAGACTTTTCAGAGGAAGCCTTGATACGGCGCATAAACACTGACCTTGCCAACGACCTCGGGAATCTTTTGAGCAGGTTCCTTACAATGGCTGAGAAGTACTTGGACGGTTTGATTGGTTCTCCCAGGAATGAAGGGACCCCTTCTACGGATGATTTCGGAGGGCAGTGTGTCAGGGCATTTGCCGGTGCTTATGACGACTGGAAGTGGTCCCGTCTTCAGTTCAATCTGATCCTGGAACAAGTATGGAATATTATCGAAGCGGCAAATAACCTTATCGCCCAGAAAGAACCGTGGAAACTCGCAAAAGATGACCCTGATGAACTCAGGAAAGTTATGGCCAATATCTGGAATGCGCTGAGACTGACAGCCCTTGCTATTTACCCGTTTATGCCTGCTACCTCAGAGAATATGTGGAGGCAGCTTGGTCTTAAATCGCTGACAGAGGAAGTCGATGCCTCATTAAGTGTTTCTCGGGGCGACATGTTTGCCGAAATATTTGCGTGGTTCTGGAAGCCTTCTTATGAAATAAAGGTTTTGAAAGGTGAACAGCTTTTTCCCAGGATAGAGAAGGCGAAGGAAAAGGCCGGGGAAATTGGGAAAAAAGAGGAGAAGCCCGAGATGACCGGACAGGATGAAAGAGCATTGCTCTCCATAGAGGATTTCGCAAGAATAGAATTGAAGATTGGCAAGGTGGTAAGTGCCGAACGTGTCGAGAAGTCCGATAAGTTGATAAGGCTCAAGGTGGACATCGGCGAGGAACGACAGGTTGTCGCCGGGATTGGGAAAGCCTATGATCCCGAATACCTTGTCGGCAAGGAGATTGTGATCGTGGCGAATCTCAAACCTGCAAAGCTTTTGGGTATCGAATCCAGAGGCATGCTGCTCGCGGCAACAGATGAGAACGGCAAGCCCTCTCTCCTTGTAGTCGACCGGGAGGTGAAACCCGGGGCTCGGGTAAAGTAGTCGGGCGTTGTTTCGTAGGTATAAGACAAAGTCTCACAGAGGAGTGCACTTGAATTCACGCACAAGTGGTCTTCTGAAAGACGGCGAAAGGTCCGATAATGCTCCTCATGTTTCGATACCATGCGTATTGTCAGATTTCATTCAGTAGTTAATGCCATAAAAATCTATACCAGATGAGGGGCTCGTGTGGAATAGCAGCAAGGATTGTTAGGCTATTCTTGCATTGACAAGCATCTGAACCTCGTGACTCGACGACTGACGAAACACTTACTCCAAGGTACCTATTTGATCGATCTTGCCGTGATAGGATCATGATCTTGTCTGCAAGAGAAGTGGCCTTATTGGAATCGTGAGTCACCAGAATTGCAGGTCTGCTAAAGCCTTTTCTCACTTCTTTCAGTAAATGCCTTATCTCTATGCAGAGGAGCTGGTCAAGAGCAGAGAACGGCTCGTCGAGCAGCAATGCCACCGGACGACGTATGAGCGCCCTAGCAAGGGCCACCCTCTGCCTCTGGACTTCGGATATGTCGGTAGGATTATGAGCCTTTCCTTTGAGAATCTGTATGCCGTCAAGAAATTTTAAGAACGGCGTGCATTGTGCTCTCATCTATTATTTGTCCTCAATACCGCCTATTATTATCATTAATATCGCAACATAGAGCTTTGTTTAAACAGCATCAAAAATGGTCATGCACAAATGTCGGTGGCCTGCGTGCCTATATGTAACATCTTGCTCCTAGATTTAAGAGAAATGCGATAATCTTTTCTTTTCTCCAGCTGTTTCCGTCTTGCACATCTTTCCAAAATAAGGACAACAAATGACGATTCACATGCAATGAACACTACATTGGTTGCTAACTTCGTTCTCGGTAGGCCTACCGATATAATGAGGATCTGAAACAAATATAGTCGATGCCTGTGCAGCTGGTTAACCATCTTCTATTGAACCTTGCAGGATGCTAGGGTAAACTTGATGTAATGAAGATGATTTAGTGATAATCGACTAAAAAACGTTCAAACTATTGAGAGGAGTTTGTTATGACTGAGTATTACAAAGACGAGGATCTCGCAAGATTTGGTGAAATAGGGAAATACAACCCTGAATTATTCAAGAAGTTCATGGATTGGTATAGCTCTGCTCTAGAGCCCGGCATTTTAAGCAAAAGAGAAAAGGTGCTTATCGGACTTGCGGTAGCTCATGTCATACAATGCCCGTACTGCATAGATGCATATTCGAAGAGTTGTCTCGAAGAAGGAATGAGCCTTGATCACATCACAGAGGCGGTGCATGTGGCTTCTGCTGTGAGGGGAGGCGCCTCGCTTATTCACGGCATCCAGTCTCATAACGCAGTGGATAAAATGTCTTTGTAAGAGTCAAGAACCATGACCTTTAATGAAAGGATACTGAGTGTCCAATCGAGTCCGTTGTCGGCAAATGTCATCGACATTGTTCAGGTCAATCTCGGTTACAAGTGCAATATGGCCTGCAAACATTGCCATATAGGTGCGGGACCTGACAGAACCGAGGAAATGGACAAGGAGACTGTCGATACTGTGCTACGTGTCGCAACAGAAAATCACATCTCCATACTGGATATAACGGGTGGTGCACCCGAGTTGAATGCCCATTTCAGATATCTTGTGCAGGAAGCAAGGAAGATCGGCCTCCATGTGGTTGTCCGTACAAATCTGACGATCTTTTTTGAAGGGGGGATGGAGGATCTGCCCGATTTCTATGAGGCTAATGATGTGGAGATCATTGCTTCATTGCCATATTACACTGAGGGAGATGTTGACCGCGTAAGGGGGAAAGGGGCTTTTCAGAAGAGCATCATAGCACTCAAGAAATTGAACAGCCGTGGTTACGGTAGTTCATTGGGGAAGAAGATTAATCTAGTATATAACCCTAGAGGCGCCTTCCTTGCGCCGCCGCAGAAGACGTTGGAGCAGGATTACAAGAGAGAGCTACAAAAAAAGTTTGGCATTGTCTTTGACAATCTTTATGCATTCACAAATATGCCGATAGGCAGGTTCAAGGACTACCTCATCATAAGCAACAACTGCGATAGATATATGGAAAATCTTATAGCTTCCTTCAATCCGCTAACCCTGGATGGTTTGATGTGCAGATACCTGATCAATATAAGCTGGGACGGCATGCTCCATGACTGCGATTTTAATCAAATACTCGGCCTGAAGACAGACAGTGATTGTCCCCAACATATTAGGTGCTTTGATTATCAACTGCTTTCCAGAAGAAGAATAACGGTGGGTGAGCATTGTTATGGATGCACTGCAGGACAGGGCTCGACCTGAGTCGGCGCGGCTAATGTAGGGCGGTCCGCCTGAAGCAATAAAAGGTATCGACCACCAAATCTAGGTTTTTGACCGACTGATTTCAGATTGTAATTGTCAGACCCAAAGATTATAGCTTCACTATGACGTACAATAGGAGGGAAAAGACACCAGACGGAATTCGCCCCCCTCCGCAGCGCTATTCCTCATTCTCCTTCGCGTTCAATCTTTGCCTGTATGCCTCATAATCGGGAACAGTGCGATGGTACTCTTCATTCATCAAGGTCGATGAAATCATGAAATCGGCTGAGGCCCGGTTGCACGCCACTGGGATGTTCCATACCACTGCAATGCGCAACAGGGCTTTTACATCCGGGTCGTGAGGCTGCGGTTCAAGAGGATCCCAGAAGAAGATGAGGAAATCAATGCTTCCCTCAGCTATTTTCGCACCGATCTGCTGGTCTCCTCCCAACGGTCCGCTTTGAAGTTTGGTGACTGAAAGCCCGAGCTCCTTCTCAATAAGCGCACCGGTGGTTCCAGTTGCATAGAGGGTATGTCGGCCAAGAAGGTTTTTGTTGAATTTTGCCCATTCCAGAAGATCGCGTTTCTTGTGGTCATGCGCAACAAGAACGATGTTTTTCCGTTGCCCCATTTCTAATTTCTTGTGTTCCATGAAGTTTCCTCCTCATCAAAATGCACATTCGGAAAAGTTATACTCCATCGCACAAGAGTCCTTGCGCGTATTTGCATAATTGAATAAGCCAATTTGTACCACATTCACCTTTGACATATCAATAAGCGGGAGGATGTATGCTATCGTTTCAACATGTTGGACAATTGCTCAGCCTGGGGAGGGTTGAGTTCCCTGAGTATCTTGTATTCTTCCATTGCCGCTCTCTCATCATTCAGGTTCACATACATGATGCCGAGTTCGAAATGGGCTTCCGCGGAGCCCGGATTTATCCTCACCGCGTTTCTGAACGCCTCTGCTGCCTCTTTGTACCTTCCCAACCTCCTGTATGCAAGGCCGAGATTGAAATGGGCCGCATCAAGGTCTGGCATGATCCTTATAGCTTTGGTGAATGCGTTAACTGCTTCTTTCTCAATGCCTGATTCAAGGTAGGCGAGCCCCATATTAGAGTAGACCCAGGCCGAGTCAGGTTCGATTTCGAGTGCACGTTTGTATGCCTCTATGGCTTCCCCGTATCGCTTCAATTTCGTTAGGACAACACCGAGACCATTCAGAGCTGCCGCCTGTGCCGGGTCAGTCGCCACCGCCTTCTTATATGCCTTTAGAGCTTCCTCATACTTTCCCGAACGGTAAAGAGTGTTACCGGAACTGATCCAGTATTCAGCGGTCTTTCCACGGTCTTCCGTGTATATTTCACTGAACTCGGTGATCTGCTCGACTGAAAGGTCGTTTTTTATAAGATTGATCGGCACCACAAAATTGAGGACCTGTCCGGAGTTTGGTGACTGCCTTTCCCTGATGATGAACGTTGCGATGCCTATAACTTTGCCGTTACTGTCAAATACTGGACCTCCGCTGCTCCCTTCAAAAAATGGTGCGGTTATCTGCAGTAGTTTTCTGTTGCCTAACTCCATTGCTCCAGCTAGAGTTCCTTCCGAAACAGTGTTCCCTTCAGCTTCAGGATTGCTCATTGCATAGACTTTCTCGCCGGTCTCGGCACTTCCGCTGTCTCCCAGCGTTACGGTCGAAAAATTAGCTCCTTCCACCTTAAGTATTGCTATATCGTTTTCCTTGTCTGTCTGGAGGAACCCTTTGACAGCAAAGACGGTGCCCCCTGCCTTGACCATGACCTCTGCTGCGTTGCGTACGACATGAAAACTCGTAACGACCGCACCATCTTTCCTGACGAAAAATCCGCTCCCATGGACCAAAAAGTTGCCGAATCTGTCATAGGCGGCAACAGCCACCACCGCGCTGTTGTTTTCTCGGAAGATCATCCCTACATGTACCTCTTTTTCTTGGGGAAGCTCTTCTTGAGGTCTTACAGTCCCACGTTCCACCATTGGTTTAGTGCCATATATTTCTAGGTCCTCATTCGTGAAGACAGGAACATTTTCGCCGGCGCAACTCTTCCTCAAAAGGCCGGCAGATGTTGAACAAAAGATTAACACTGTCACCATAAATCTTTTCATATTATCTCTTTCTAATATCTTACCAGACATAAATAATTATTGATGGGGGCTAGATGGCGAACATAAGGAAGAAATTACACAAAAATCAAAATGAAACTGATAGAATAACCATCCGAGCGGAGTCCTGAGCCGAGAATGTTGATATTGAGGTTTCTAAAAAGCTTGGGGGCAGATGAAATCATCTGTAACAATATCCTTTGAAATGTGGTCATCGGTGACAGAGGGCATGTGAGCTTGAGGCAAAAGGGTGGTACTATAGGGTCAAAATGACCCGGTGTTCCGGGGCAATGGCGGACGGTACGAAGACGGAAGAAGTGGAATCTGCGCGCAGTTCGTCGGATCTGCGCTGAACACATAACAGAGAGGAGGAGTACTTATGATCAGGAGAGCTCTCATAAGTGTCTCAAACAAAAAAGGAGTTGTCGATCTTGCGAATGAACTGTCGTCCATGGGTATAGAGATCCTATCCACAGGGGGGACTGCAAAGGCCCTTCGCGAGGCGCACATCCCAGTGGTGGAGGTTTCGGATTATACAGGGTTCCCCGAGATGCTTGACGGCAGACTGAAGACTCTCCATCCGAAGATTCACGGGGGATTGCTTTCTCGGCGCAGTCATCCTAGTGACATGGAAGACATAAAGAAACACGACATCAAACCCATTGACATGGTAGTGGTAAACCTTTATCCTTTCGAAGATACCGTATCAAAGGCCGGTGTAACCTTTGACGAGGCAATCGAGAACATCGACATCGGCGGTCCCACCATGCTCCGGGCTGCCTCAAAGAATTTTCAGGACGTTGCCGTCATAGTAGATCCCAGCGACTACGAAGCGGTCATAGGTGAGATGAAGTCATCCGGAGGTGATCTGAGCAGGAGCACGAAACTAAACCTAGCGAAAAAAGTATTTGCCCACACGGCACGATATGACGCGTTGATCGCGGACTACCTCGCAGGCGTGGCAGAAAAGGAGAGGTCATTCCCGGAATATTTAACAATGTCCTTTAAGCAGATTGCTGTCCTTAGATATGGGGAAAACCCCTTTCAGAAGGCGGCAATTTATAGGGAGAGAACGCCTGCCTCGGGAGCAGGGGGCCTTTCCCTAGCGGATGCAAAGGTGCTTCAGGGCAAGGAGATGTCCTTCAACAATTACCTCGATACGCATTCCGCCCTGCTCCTCGCGCTGGAGTTCGACAAGAAGGCCTGCGCCATCATTAAGCATAACAATCCTTGCGGGGTCGCCACCGCTGACACGGCAACCGACGCATATACTAAGGCAGCGAAGACGGATCCGGTCTCTGCCTTTGGGGGGGTCGTTGCGTTCAACACGGAGGTGGATGAGGCCGCGGCACATGAGATGGTGGAATTATTCCTGGAAGTGGTAATCGCCCCATCTTTCACAAAAGGGGCCCTTGAGGTTTTTTCGAATAAGCCGAACGTGCGGCTTCTGACACTTCCGGAGATGCTTTCAGCCGCTAAGAACCGACCGGGTTCGTGGGACATGAAGAGGATAGCTGGTGGCCTGTTGCTCCAGGACTGGGATTATTCCACGGAAGACATCAAGTCGCTGAAGGCGGTTACAAAGCGCCAGCCTACCGGGGACGAAATTGAGGCAATGTCCTTTGCATGGAAGGTGTGCAAGCACGTGAAATCCAATGCCATCGTCTACGCTTTTAAGGACAGAACGGCTGGTATCGGTATCGGCCAGACAAAAAGGGTATTCTCTGCCCAAACCGGTCTTATGAACGCGGGTGAGCCGGTTAAAGGCTCTGTAGTGGCTTCAGACGGGTTTTTCCCCTTTAGGGACGGTATCGACGTGCTCCATGGTGCAGGAGTGACTGCAGTGGTCCAGCCCGGGGGTTCGGTGAAGGACGAAGAGGTGATCAAGGCTGCAGACGAATACGGCATGACGATGCTTATTACAGGAGTGAGGCATTTCAGACACTGATGAGCTTTTTCAGGGAAAGAAGGACGTATCGGGATCTTGCCGCGTTAGGCATGCAATGCACGCTTCCCATAAATGGAGCGTAGATGTCCAGTCTCTTTGCATACGATGTCCGTGAACTCATCTCCGGAGGTCTCGAACACGATATAATATTTTGGCCGTGTTCCATGCCCCGTTTCCGGATGATGATCGATATCGTGATTGCAGGGATCGGGCATCACAAGGGTGGAGATTCCATCTCTGCGTTGTCGTCGCGATCGACATTTTGGCGTTCTTCAGGAGGCACGGATTCCTGCCCTTAAGAATCTTAAATCCGGCGGAATATCATTGAAGCATCGCACGGATACCGGTGTTTGTGAGAGGGTATTGGCTTTCCGGAAAGGCCGAAGAGAGGTATAGGTGCAATGAAGATTCTGGTGATCGGTGGTGGAGGAAGGGAGCATGCTCTAGTATGGAAACTGGCACAGTCCAGGCATGTTGACAAAATATACTGTTCCCCGGGAAATGCAGGGATTTCGGAGATGGCAGAGTGCATCGATGTGGGTCCAAATGACTTCGATGCGCTGGTGGATTTTGTGAAGTATGAATGGATCGACCTCACCATTGTGGGTCCTGAAGAACCTCTTTCAAGGGGTATTGTTGACGTTTTCGAAAAAGAGGGAAGAAGAATTTTGGGACCTAACAAGAAGGCCGTGCAACTGGAATCGAGCAAGGTCTTTGCAAAGGAATTTATGAAGCGGTATGGCATACCCTCGGCAGAATACAGTGTTTTCACCTCTTATGTCCATGCCGCAGATCACGTGAGAATGAAGGGCGCGCCCATCGTAATCAAGGCGGACGGCCTCGCAGCAGGAAAGGGAGTGTATGTGGCCGGCACCGTTGATGAAGCCATTGAGGCGCTCAGGCTTATCATGAAGGAGAAGGTATTCGGAACTGCCGGAGACAGGGTCGTCGTGGAAGAGTGTCTTGAAGGGGAAGAGGCCTCCTTTATGGTTTTCTGTGACGGAAAGACGGTGAGGCCTATGGCTAGTTCCCAGGACCATAAAAGGATATTTGACGGAGACAAGGGACCTAACACCGGCGGGATGGGGGCATACAGCCCGGCCCCTGTGATCACAGAGAGTCTGGAAGCGAAGATAATGGACACCGTGATGTGGCCTGTCATGAGGGGGCTGAAGGCTGAGGGCATAGAGTATAAGGGTATACTCTATGCTGGTCTTATGATAAAGGACGGCTCTTCTTCTGTTCTTGAGTTCAACTGCAGGCTTGGAGATCCTGAAACCCAGCCCGT
>CAZNTS010000186.1:0-3254 GCA_964576045.1 uncultured Nitrospiraceae bacterium
GGAAAGCCTCGATCCGTATTCAACGACCTTCGATACTCCTGTCTTATCGAAGTGAGGCAGGTCCTCCGCCCTGCACAATGAAGCGATAAACATTGAGTACTTCCTGATATTCTCCGCTGTCCTTTCCATTCGGCTGTCGAAATCAGCCTTCACCTTAAAGAGTTCCTTGTACTCCTCGTCAAGACTGTAGAGGAGGTAATAAAGATAGGGGCTCCCCAGAAGAATGACCTTCACGTTCAGTGGGATCGCCTCAGGCCTTAGTGCCGTGGTAGAGATCAGCCTGTACTGCTCCCAGACGTCTTCAATCTTAATTTCCCTGTTCCTGATCGCCCGTTTCAGGGCATCGTAGGCAAAGAGGTTCCTGAGAAGGTCCAGGACGTTGATGACGATATACCCGCCATTAGCCCTGTGCAGGGAGCCTGCCTTGATCATCGAGAAATCGGTTACCGCAACGCCGTACTGGAACTTGTGCTCGATCCTCCCAAACAGGTTATAGTACGCGGGGTTACTCTCAAACACACATGGCGCGCCCTTCCCGTCCTGGCCGTCTTTATTGTTAACCAGTACATTGACAAAGTATCGCGTGAATGTAGGCTCGGCTTTCGTCATCTTCATGAAAGGCAACGGAGGAGCCTGTTCCTCGGTCGCTTTGAAGTCGTCGAGGTGCTCCAGCATGTCCTCTTTCACGTTCTCAAGGTAAGTGAGGATCTTTTCGTTATTCCCGTATTTTCTTCTTATGTCCTCAATGAGGTGCCCAACCGCGGAAAGGGCTGCATCCCTTTCCAATTTCAGAAGTTGTTCCTTCAGAAGTTTTTCCCCTTCTCTTACTGTCCTCACCACATCGTCCAGTTTCTCCTGCAGGACCTTACCAATATCTTCAACCTTCTTCTTCGTCTCGGCATCAAGCCCTTCAAATTCTTCCTCTGTGAGGGGCTCCCCGCTCTTCTTCACTGGGACGATAAGCAGTCCGCTCACCGTCTTCCTTATCGAAAACCCCTTAGCCTGAGCCTCGGTCTCGAGCGAGCCAAAGAGGCCTCGTTGTTTTTTCTGGAATTCTTCCATGGTCTTGTTCTTCTGTTTCTCGTATTCCTTCGATTCAAAGACCTTCGGTATATCTACTCTCAGGGTCTTCACCAACTCATCCATGTCTTTCTGGAACAATACAGCCTGTCCCGGATCGAGCGATATTGCAGTGGGCGCATCGGGCTCCCTGAAGTTGTATACGTAACACCAGTCAGAAGGCACCGGCTTGTTGAGGGACTGTTTTTTGAGGATCCCTTTGATGGTTGACATCTTGCCCGTACCATTTTCTCCGAGGAGGAAGATATTAAACCCTCTGCTGTCAAGGCTCAGACCAAAATGGATGGCATCGAGAGCCCTCGTCTGCCCAACGGTCGCATCGAGGGCTGGGAGGTCCTCGGTAGTTTCGAATGAAAGCACAGTTTCATCACAACACTTGTAAAGTTCGTCCACGTTGAGACGCTTCATCATCCACCTCCACTCAATAATTGATTAATATTATTTCTAATTTTGAATTAGTCCAGATTTAACTAACCGTTCGCCGGATCGGGCATCCTGGCAAATTTCATATCATGCCCTAGGGTGATGCTCGAGATATGCCTTCCGAATCCGGTCCATCGTGACCTTTGTATAGATCTGGGTTGTAGATATATCAGAATGTCCCAGCATCTTCTGCAGCGACCTCAGGTCCGCCCCTCCATCAAGTAGATGTGTTGCAAAACTGTGTCTCATACTATGGGGAGACAGTTCTATTCCTATCTGCCTTCCAAAGTCCTTTATGGCCTGCCAGAACCGCTGTCTCGTCATGGGTGCACCTCTTCCTGTAAGGAAAAGATACTCTGAAGCACGTTTCCCGAGTAAAGCAGGTCTGAATTCGGCAAGGTACTTCTTCACCTTTTGGATAGCCCGCTGGTTCACGGGTACAACCCTTTCCTTTGAACCCTTCCCTATCACCCTTACAAAGCCCGCCTCGAAGTTGATGTCCTGCATCTTGAGGGTCACCAACTCGCTCACACGGAGACCTGAAGAGTAAAGAAGCTCAACCATGGCAGAATTCCTAGCAAACAGGGCCCTGCCAAGCGCATTCTTGAGTGGTCCCGCCGGATCGCCCGCAACCGAAAGGACCTCCCTCACCTGCTCCACGCTCAACGCTTTAGGGAGCCTATCCCATTTCTTCGGTGCTCTGAGGCTCTCTGAAGGGTCCTCTGCGAGACGCTTCTCAATAAGAAGAAACCGGCAGAACCCTTTCAGGGAAGAAATGAACCTGCATATGCTTGAGAGGGCATATGCCTTGTCCCTCAGGAGGTCCAGAAAGTCAACGATATGGTCTTTCGAAAGGCTATTGAGGTCAACTCCCTTCTGACTGAGAAAGGCCTCGAACATGACAAGGTCCGAGCGGTAAGCCTGGACAGTGTTCTTCGAAAGGCCTTTCTCCACAGAGAGGTAGGTGAGAAAATCATTAAGTGAGTCCACAGACAAGATGCTCCTCGATCCCCGTAGACTGTCTAAGCCTCCGGTACAATATATCCGCCATGGCCGTGAGGTTCACGGTATCCTCCCTGTTATAGCTCAGCAGCAGTCTCTTTGCATCGTCGCTTCCCCGCTTTGCAAATGCCCATAACTTCACGGCATCATATCCGTCCAGTCCCCTCACCTCTTCGCTTCGTTCTATATTGAACAAGCATTCGATCTTTTTCAGTCCTCCGTGTATCCCAACCCTCTTTGCGGCAAAGCAGAGATCAAAGTGTGGAATGTCGAACCTGACGCCCGGAAATGTCCTCTGCAGAAACGGCACATCGAAAGAGGCACCATAAAATGTGACGAGACACTTGTAGCCAGAAAGTTCTCTGTTGAGGTTCTCCGAGGTGAGGTTCTCGCCCGCGACCAGACATCTCCATTCAAAGCCATCGTACAAACCGACCACCGTAACGTATCCCCCCCTTCCAGGAGGGAGGCCATTGGTTTCGATATCGAGATATACCGCACTGTCCCTGAAGATCTCGAACAGTCTCCAGTGCTCCCGCCTCTTCAGGTACTTTGCGAAGAACACGGCATCCTTCTCTGCCAGTTTTCGGCTAGCGGTCGAAAGCGACCAGTCAAAATAAACTTTTCTTTCGTGGTTGATACAACAAATATCGTCTGCCTCAAGAAAATCGTGCCATGTGAGTATGCCGCCCTTCCAAATCTTCCTTTCGAGTTTTTCACCTATCCCGTTCAGTATACTAAACGTGTTT
>CAZNTS010000187.1:0-11853 GCA_964576045.1 uncultured Nitrospiraceae bacterium
ATCCTTCTTCTGCAGAGTTTTCTTAGGGTTCACGACGTTGCCCCCGTTTGGATGGCAACCTGCGCAGTATGCCTTGAACAGCCCTTCCCCCGTATTTTCCGCAGAAAGTCCTTCCCAGCCTAAAATAATGGCGAGGAAAAAGGCCCCAACCGTTATCAAGGTTAATCCCAAGGTCCTCTTCATCTTTTCGTTCTCCTTCCGAATCGTTAATGTGGCCGATTGCTCCATTTTATCTAAACGTGCACTTTACTTCAAGTCGTATGGCCCGCTCACCTTTGATGATTTTTTGCAAATCAGGTAAAATTCCCTGTACTGATGAAACGCTATACGACAATTCACCCGTTGTTCATGTCCTTTTACTCAAGGTCTCTATATCGGGACGTGGGACAGAACTGGAAGAAGCTGTCTTTTCTCTACCTCTTCCTACTGTCTGCGGTCTGTCTGATACCGATAATGTTCAAGATACATTACGAAGTATCAGACTATCTTCTCAAAGAGGCCCCGAAGATTGTCAAACAGGTCCCGTTGATCACCATTGCCAAAGGAGTCGCATCCGTCGACGTAGAAATGCCGCATGTTATAAGAGATCCAGAAAGCGGCGACCCCCTCATTATAATCGATACTACAGGGAAAACGACCTCTCTTAAGGGCACAGATATTGTTCTGCTGCTGACAAAATCGACGCTGGTCTTCAAAGGGAGGTCCAGCGAAGCAAGAACTCTCAACCTGGCGGAAATAGGCGATCTTACCATTGATCAGGCACAAGTGTATAGTTGGATCGAGATCTTTCTGGAGTATTTTATTTATGTGCTTTATCCAATTGCGCTTTTCTTCACTTTCCTGTTCCGGATTGCTCAGGCCCTTATCTTTGCAGCAATAGGCATTTCCCTTGCAAAAACCGTGAGGGTCTCTCTGCGTTATGGTGCGCTGGTAAGTCTGTCAATAGTCGCCATGACCCCGTCAATTATCCTGCACACGATATACAGCTATCTCGACATAGACGTGCCTTTCCGCTGGCTTTTCAATTTCGCTGTGGCCATGGGATACCTCTTTTTTGCGGTCAGGGCAAATGGGGACCAAGGATTCCCTGAGACCGGAGCGTGACTGATGCCAAGATTATCTTGCCTGGACTTCTTCCGGAAATACATTGATAATCAATCGCATGGGATAATGGAGGTCGATAGTGCCTAACAGACGTCTTGAAAGAATTCACATCGATGACAAGAACCTCTGCAAACTCTGCATGAGCGAACTTGGAGAGATCTACACCAAGCTTGGCCTGTCCGCAGACGAACTCGAACTGCTCGCTATGCCAAGGCGTTCCTTTACTGTCCACTTCCCCGCGAGGATGGACTCTGGGCAGATCAGAATGTTCGTGGGTCACAGGATCCAATACAACGATGCGCGAGGGCCAGGAAAAGGAGGCATCAGATTCCACCCAGACCTTACCATCGACCACGTGAGGGACCTCGCCTTCTTGATGGTGCTCAAGTGCGCAGTGGTGAACATCCCTTTTGGCGGCTCAAAGGGAGGCGTTGTGGTCAATCCCAAGGAACTGAGCAGGAACGAACTGGAACAGGTGACAAGGGGATACGTCCGGGCCATCGCAGACTATATGGGCCCCTTTAAAGACATCCCGGCACCAGATGTCTATACGGACGAGAAGATCATGATCTGGATACTGGATGAATATGAAAGGATAAAAGGCGAGCACGTTCCTGCAGTCGTGACTGGAAAACCCGTGGAACTACAGGGCATAACGGCCAGAAGTTACTCCACGTCCTTGGGAGGGATATACGTCCTCGAAGAGGCGATGAGAAAAGTCGGAATGGATCCTCTGAAAAGCAGCGTCTCCGTACAAGGGTTCGGACATGTGGGGGAGAACGCCGCTCGGATTCTTCACGAGAAAGGATACAGGATCATCGCGGTAAGCGATTCCGGGGGAGGCATCATCAGCGAGAAAGGGCTCGATGTCCCGAAAGTCGTGGCACATAAGAAGAGTACCGGCAGCGTCATGGACTTCGGAGGAGCAGCAAATATCACAAACGAGGAACTCCTTACCTCCCGCTGTGACATCCTCATCCCGGCCGCTCTTTCCGACCAGCTGAACAAGGATAATGCCCAGGATGTAAGGGCGAAGATCATACTAGAGCTCGCCAACGCACCCACGACGACTGAGGCTGACGAGATATTTTTCGAGAAAGAGGTCATGCTGATACCGGACGTCCTTGCCAATGCGGGCGGTGTAGTCGTGAGTTATTTCGAATGGAGCCAGAACCTCAATAACGAATTATGGTCCGAAGAAAAGGTTCTGCATAAACTGAACGATATCATGATAACGGCCTTCAACGATGTCTTTTCGTTGTGTCATCAGCAAAGCTGCAGGATGAGACGTGCCGCGTATCAGCTGGCAGTGAAAAGAATTCTTAATGCGGAGAGACTCCGCGGAAACCTGTAAGAGGAGGCTGCTCCCCTGTGACCGACCGGCTTTATAAATACAGGCGTGGGGATTTTGGAGAGCTGCCAGTAATGCTTCATCATCTCACCATCTATCTGAATTTCCTTGAGACTTATGTTGAGGTAACAAATTGCTTAGAGATGAGCGCAAAGGAGGGGCTTGACCGGATACGTCTGGACGCGAACGGATTGGAGGTCCTGGACGTCCGGTGGTGCACTGATCCCGCCGACCGTGGGATACCGTTGACCCATGAATATGTCCGGGAAAAGAACAGCCTAACCGTTAATCTCCCTCACACGATTGAACCGGGAAAGACATTTTTTGTCAGGACCCTGACCAGGTGTATCCCCTCAGACCACATCCTCGAGGGGATATATAAGGATGTAACTCCTCCCGGTGCTCCCCAGCAATATATGTCCCAGTGCCAGCAGTGGGGTTTCCAGCGGATCATGCCGATTTTCGATGACTGCCGCGCTAAATGCACCATGACCACTACAATAGAGGCTGACAGGGCCTATACCCATCTGATCAGCAACGGTAATATCAGCCACACTCTCAATCCGGAAGGCAGACCAATGTTGAAGCCCGGGAATCCTTGGAGGCAGCTTATCACATACGAAAATCCCATACCCATGGCGCCCTACCTGTTCTTGATCTGTGTCGGCACGTGGGATGAACTCGTCGACCACGTGACATACGAATCGGGCCACGGAGTACGGCTGGAGTATCTCGTGCCTCCTGGTACAACGGGCTATGCGCGTGTCCCCATGGAGATACTGAAGGAAGCCATCCTCTGGATCCAGAATAATCAGGACTATGAATATGCTTCTGAAACCTACCGCACCATCTGCATGACCAAATCCAATTTCGGAGGTATGGAAAATGTCGGCAATACCACAATCGTCACTGATGCCGCGCTCATAACCGAACACACACTTGATTCTTCTCTGCTCTATGCCCACGGAGTGATTGTCCATGAGTTCGAACATAACCAGTGCGGAAGCGAAACGACCATGGAGACTCCTTTTGACGTATGGCTTAACGAAGCTTACACAGTGGACGTCGAAAGACAGTTCATGGAAGACATGTTCGACCCTGCCTTCATACGTCTCTTTCAGATCGAAGGAATCCGCAATCCCCTTCTTGGCCCCCTCGCCATCGAAGATGCAGGGTATGCAGGAATGATTGTGAGGGAAGGCTTTAATAACCCCGAGGAACTCATAGACGGAGTGACTTATGTTAAGGCGGCGGAGATGATCAGGATGCTTAGACTTGTAATAGGGAAAGAGAAATTCCACGCTGGAAAGTCCCTTTATTTCTCGAGGTACCATTATGGCAACGCAAACACCGATCAATTTTTCCGCTGCTTTGAGGAGGTCTCAGGACTCTCACTTGAAAAATTCAAGAAAGGATGGCTTTACAGGATCGGGTATCCAAAGGTCACGGCAGAGACCAGTTATGACGAAATGTCAAGAAAGTTCAACATCCATTTCCGTCAGGATCCTGGGCAGGGAGAGGAACCTTTTCACGTGCCAATCGAAATGTCTCTAGTCGATCCCTTTGGTAATGATATCAAGTCAACTCAACTTGTCTTTCAGCTCAGCGGTGCCGAGGCTGATTTGGTACTCGAAAACGTCTCCGAGCCTCCTTCCTTTGCCTCAATGAACCGTAATTACTCCTTTTATGGTACCTTCCTCCATCTCAACGCAGACCCTGAAACTCTCGCCCTGCAGGCGAGACTCGACCCCAACGCTTCTAACCGTGTTGACGCAATGCGGCGGCTGACCGACATAGAGCGAATAAGGCTTCTCCTCGACCCTGATGAAGACGTAACCTCAGGATGGCTGAACCTATGGGGGGAAATCATGCTGGACTCGCGTTTGCCTTCTTCGCTGAAAGCATATTTCCTCCGCATTGACGAACAACCCATGGACCGCAATTATTCCATGTGGTATCAAGAACTAGTGGCTGCGAGAGACAAGCTTATGCTCGCGGTTAGCCACAGATACCGCTCTGTGCTTATTGAAACGTTTCGAGGACTGGACACCTATTCTCAACCGGAAAAACGTTTTCCCCGGGACGGTATAGAAGACCGAATGCTGAAAAACACCCTTCTTGATTTCACAGTCATAGATGATTCTGAGGAGAGCCATCAACTGATTCTTGCACATTTTCGCGCGGCCACCTCGGCAACTGACAGAGTCGCCGCTCTGGCTGCCCTTAACCGCAGCTCAGCACTGTTCCGCCGCGATGTGCTGGAAGAAGTTTACGAAAGCTGGCATTCCCATCTCAGCGGCTACGCGAACTACCTGAGAGTCATTTCGGGCGGCACTCGAGAAGATGTCTTTGAAATGATAAGGTCCGAGAAGGAACGTCCCGGCTTTGATATAACTCATCCGACTTTGTCACGTGCGCTTTTCTTGCCGATGGCATTGAACCACAAGATGGTCTGGACTGATAATGGAATAATGTGGGTCGCGGACACGGTTATTGAGCTTGCTACAATAAATGAGACAACCGCAGGCCGTCTCCTGAACACCTTCCAGCATATGCAAAAACTTAGACCCGCACTCAAAGGTAAAGTGAAGTCGGCACTCGAAAAGATCGTCACCAGTGTTTCTGAACGCACCAGTACTGCTGTCTACTGCCAAGCCAGTGCGTACCTCAGAGGCTAACCGATACACCCTCTTTCCATCAGTTCGCAGCGCAGTTCTTTCAACGATAGCAGCTGGTATAGTCTTTCTGTTTCAGGGATGCAAAACTCCATGTCCCTTCCGCTGAAGGGGCATCTGAATTTCAGGGAGACGGCCGTAAGTTTCATGCCTTCCCTGTTCTTGTTCCCTTTGCCGTATTTCGGATCGCCCTCACGGGGTACCCTACCATCCAGAAATGGCGCCTTATCTGGTGGAACCGCCCGGTCTTAATGACCACATTCACCGTGGAAGTATTATGCTTGGGATCATATGACACGACTTCGTATTCGGTAATGGACGGCTTGCCGTCAAGTGGAAAATCTATGGTTCTGGATCGTCCTGTTTTCGGGGGCTTCCCAAGCACTTCGACACGATATTTTTTTTCGACAAGGTTCTTCTGAAATAGCACAGAAAGCCTAGAGGCCGCCTCTTTACCGTGTGCCAAGATCATTAGTCCAGAGGCCTCACGATCCAGGCGATGCACAAGGAAGACTTCGTGCTGTGGCCCGAAAAAGAGTCCCGCCTGACACATGATGGAACAGTGGTCACCATACATAGTGCCCTGAGCCATAAGTCCGGCTGGTTTATACCAGACGCTGTAGAGTAACTGGTCACTGACGCAAACTGCCCTAGGCGGCTCCATTAAGAGCAGCCTTTTGCCATAATAGAACTCAACACGGTCACCGGCATTCAGCAACATTGTGGCCTTCCGCACTCTTCTTTGTCTGCCATCCTTCTTTTGTAGTCATGCAGCACCCTTGTTCATGGCGTCTTTCACCCTACCTTTGGAAAGCTCAGAGCTTCTTGGCAAGAAATCACAAAGCGACACCTTCTCACCCTCTCGGATGGACGTGCGCAGGACAAACCTCTTCTTCGCATCCACGCCTTATTGTACCATCCATTCTCCTTGCAGGTTCATGCTATAATTCTAATATTCAGGTAGGCCACTACGGCTGATTTTTTTTGAGTGGAGGGTGAATGCTCCTAGAAATGATCCTTTGTAACGACTCGCTCGTCATCACGATCGAAAATCCGTTCCACTTCGATACTGATTCAATAATGAGGGAGATCAACAAGTTCGCCGTATCCAAAAAGATCTCTTTGAACGATGTCGACATAATTGGTCTGATCCCCAAGCTGATAAGAGGGATCGCCGGCTGCGAGAGCGGATGTCCTGCAAACGCGAAAAGCTTGGTGGAACAAGGGTACAAAAATTTTGTCTTAAAGTATATCGAGGGAGGTATCCTCTCCGCCCAAATAGGTCTCAGCTCTGGTGGCGTATTACAGCTTAAGGCATTCCCCGACTTCTGACGAGAGCCGCCCAATCATAGACTGAAAATGATTATCTGATTTGTGGTAGGCGTTTCAGACCTCCTTCAGCTTATCACTGCTTTTTTTGCCTTCAGTCTCATCCGTATTACTGGATGGAAAATCTCATGGATGCTGATTTCAGCTCCGATATTTACTATGGCAGTACGAAGAAGAGATATAGAAAAGCTAGGCGAAGTATCGATGCCAGTCGAGTCAACAGACGACTACATATACCTGATGGACAGAGAGCACCGCTATCTCTTCATAAACAGGAAGCATCTCGTCCGTCTCAGCATTCCCAAGGACAGCTCCACGGACGCGCCTATTCTGATTTTCATTCGCCAAAGATTACTAAAAAATTACCGAGAAAGACGATACGGTATCCACCTTCAAAGATTCGATACAGCTCGGACACAAAAACGAAAGAGACGATGAGTTTTCCCTTCTTACACTCAGCCCAGTGCAAGAGCCCGATAGGAAGACAGTGGCCGTGACCGTGGTCCCAAAATTACGAAGATGAAACGGCAGGAGGAAACCCTGCGATCTTTTTCCTGCAATAAAGACCTCACAGGACTTTACGACAAGGGATGATTCTTTTCATTTGTGTAACAGAACCTTAGTTTGACAAAACGGGAAAAGATACTATCTTCCTGCTTTACGTAGACCCCGATGGGCTCAAGACCATCAGCGATACCTTCGCCTACCAGGAGGGTGGCAGGGCGCATAGAAATTGCACAAATCCGCAAGGATATCTATTGCGAATCGGACATAGTCGAGCGTATCGAAAACGACGAGTTTATGGTGATGCCTGTAGGTCACTCGAGGGCCTCAGTCGCATACCATCTCGTGAGAAGCCTTGATGCTTCCAATGCGAACAAGGGAGTACTCTACAGGTTGTCAATGACCATAGGTATCGCGCACTTTGACGCCGAACATCTATGTAGCATAGACGGCCTGCCAGACTAAGGAGACGGGATGATGTACGAACAGAATGAGGACAAGACTATCACTCCATTACGGAAAGTGGTATAGGGATAAAGGTGATTACTAAAATGATGAAACCCAGTATTCCTATGAGTTTTCTTTTCAGATCCAAGGGTACTTCCCAATAAACCACGGGGGGATGGTTTAACCCCAATGCAAGCATAAGAGCTCCCCACATCGCCCACCCCGGCCAAAAGAGTAGCCCAAGCACCATCAGAATACCAACCAGAAACAATGATACCTTCTTATGACGATCCTTGAGAAATGCATATGCTATATGTCCCCCATCAAGTTGACCTATGGGGATCAGATTCAGGGAGGTAACGAACAGGCCGAACCATCCTGCAATGGCCACTGGATGGAGAACTACCTCGTAAGACTCCGGGAGCGTACCGAGTGCCATGCGCGTCAAGAACGAGAAAAGAATCGAGTCACCAAGGCTTAGGTTTATTCCTCCCCTTATGGCACTAACAGGTGTCACAGTAGAATAGCTCAGACCAATGGCCGAGGCTATTACAGACAGGACAAATCCCATGATAGGCCCCGAAGCACCTATATCGATAAGGGCCCGCCTAGTCACAATAGGCGACTTCATTTTAATGAACGCACCGAAGGTACCTATTGGCGAGATTATGGGTGGTGCTGGAAGGAAATAAGGCAATGTTGCTTTTGTATCATGTTTCCTCGACACAAGATAGTGGGAAAGTTCATGACTCATGAGTATCCCCATAAGAGTCAAGGAGAAAGGAAGACCCTTGTAGATGCCCGATGGCTCTTTGAAAATATTGACACTATAATAACCAGCTCCCACCACGAGCGTCGAAAAAAATGTCAGGACAAAAAGCAAGAGATGCAGGTAGGGGAACTTTCTCACGGGATTGGCCTTCCTTTCAGATCATAATCATACGCCTCCACAATCTCAACCTCCACGAATTCACCAACACTAAGTCCGAAGCCCCGAGAGTTCTGAAGGCTGCTTGACTTGTTTACACTGTCTCCCCTGTTTTCATTCATCCTCGCTTCAACGTTCTCAATGAACACGACACCGTCGATCTCGGGCGCCTGGGAGAATAGTCTTCCGACCGCAACACCATCTTCCGCTTCATCCACTAGGGCCCTGAAATTTCTTCCGAGAAGTGCTCGGTTCTTTTCGAGGGAAATGCACGATTGGATCCTCATGATCTCGTTCCTCCTTCGTTCTTTTGTCTTCTTCGGGACATGTCCCTTCATTTTCGCCGCAGGTGTTCCTTCTTCTTTCGAGTACGTGAAGACTCCCAGATGTTCAAATCCGGTATCCAACACAAAATCCTTTAGCCCCAAGAAATCATCTTCGGTTTCCCCCGGAAACCCCACGATCAACGTTGTCCTGAGTACCACATCCGGGACTGCCTCCCTTATCTTATTAATTGTCTTCGTAACAGATCTTCGTGTGCCACCTCTTCCCATGGCCTTCAACATCCTGTCTTCGGAGTGTTGAAGGGGGACGTCGAGATACTTGCAGACCTTATGTTCATCAGCGACCATTTTCAGCAGATCATCACTGACGGATGAGGGATTGACGTAAAGCAAGCGAACCCAGAAATTGCCAGCCAGTGAGCAGATGTCCCGTACAAGGGAAGTCAGAGTATAGCCCCCAAACTCACTGCCGTAAGTCCCGAGATCCTGAGCAACGAGCACAAGCTCTCTGACGCCGGAATTCAGATGTTCTTCGGCTTTTCTCAATATCTTTTCAGGTGCAATGCTTCTAAACGACCCCCTTATTGATGGAATGACACAATATGTGCAGCCCCTGTTGCAACCTTCCGCTACCTTGAGGTAGGCGAAAGAGGAAAAGTTCGGGATATACGGTTTGGCGCAAAAGGAAACACGTTCATCATCAGCTTCATATCCCGGCTCCGAACTCTCGACCTCGAATTTTGTCTGTTTGCAGTACTCCAAAATCTTGTCTTCCTCTCCCAATCCCCACAGCCCGTCAATTTCCGGTATTTCACGCATGAGCGTTGCACCGTATCTCTTTGCAAAACATCCGAACACTAGCAGTTTTCCGTCTTTTCTCCTTTCACGAGCCAATTTAAGTATCTCCTCTACGGATTCCCTTCTCGCCTCCTCGATAAATCCACACGTATTGACAAGCACAAAATCAGCCTGCCCAGCAGCGGAGACATGAATAAACCCCTCTTCCCTCAGGCGCTCTGAAAGGGCATCGCTGTCCACAAGGTTCTTCGGACAGCCTAGGCTGACCATGCATATCTTAGCCATTTCTCTTCTTTATGAGGTGATAGATGACCATATATCCTGCGACGGATGACAGGACACTCAAGATAACCGTACCTAGGAGAAAGGGCAACAAAAGTGGGCTAAAATCGTTGAGCAATGCTGAGAAGGTGATGCTGCGCCAATCGATGTCCGGCAGTATTCTGTCCATCCCGAGACACTGGGCCCCCACCCATGTGCTGAATGTATAGATGGGTATTATAGTCCAAGGATTAGTGATATATACTCCGACGATCGTGGTCAGCTTGTTCAGCCTGAACAGATAAGCCACAACAAGCCCAAGCAGAGTGTGAATACCGAAGAACGGAGACATGCCTATGAAGACACCCACGGCAAAAGCCATGGATATCCTGTGAGGAGTATCCCTGACCTCCAGTATCAGTTTTATCTTGTCTCCTAGTGCCAATGTTGATACCCCTCGGGGGAAAAAGTCCTTTTGCTACCGTCCGTCTCGATTAGCACCCTTCCTGATCGGGTAATCTCCCCGATGCAGACCGCTTCAACTTTTCTGTGAGGAGGCGCGGTAAAAAGAAGTTCATAGTCCTCTCCGCCTGATGTGGCAAGGGTGTATGGGTCGATCTTCAGTTCGGACGCGATCTTTCTCATCTGCGGCGAAAGAGGCAAGCGCTTCATATATATACGGGTCCCCACCTTACTCTCTTCACAGAGCCTTGAAAGGTCCATAAGAAGACCATCGCTTACATCGATCATCGCTGTCGCCACTTTCGCAATCCTGCCCGGTTTTCTCGCCTCGGGGAGCAAATGCCGCACGAGAACAGGGCCTGCGGTCTTCCATCCCAGCGGATAATCCGTTCTCTCCCCTGTCTCGATGGACAGCGGCCTTCCGATTCTCTTCAGCAGATTGAGGCCGCAGGCTGAATCTCCGAGTGTCCCCGTCACATAAACCAGATCGCCTGGGCTTGCCCCAGAGCGCATTACGGGTTTTTTTGCGTATCCGATGAGAGTTGCGGAGAGCGTCATACCGGATTTTGATGAGGAAAGGTCACCCCCAACCAATCTCACAAGATAAGCGCCCAGCGCTTTCCGTACCCCCTCCAGCAAGCATCCTATACAGCGGTCATCCGTATTCTCATTAGCTGCCAAGTTAAGAAGCATGAAACGCGGAATACCGCCCATGGCATAAATATCGCTTACATTAACTGAGACGATCTTGTAACCGACCTGGAACCACGTGGTGAAGCGGAAATCAAAGTGTATCCCTTCGGTCATCATGTCGCTAGTAAGGAGAAGAGGCATATCGCGCGGCAAGACAACTGCGGCATCATCGCCGATACCGGCAATCACGTCCCTTGCACCTCCCGCGAACTCTGACCGTATTACATCGAGAAGCGAAAGTTCCCCTATTCTAGAGAGTCTCATAATTCCTTAACAAAAAAATAAACTTTGTCTCCCTTTTAGAAAGGGCGCTGAGGGGGACTCCTGAATTTCCGGTTCAGCTCTACCTGACCACGGGTCGGACCTAGATAATAGAAGGCTCTGTACGCTAGGCCGTTCCCTTTACCTTCGTATTCTTCTTGAGGGCCATCTTAAGCACATCATCCATTGTGTCAACAAAAATGAAATCCATGTCTTTTTTTATGTACTTCGGGATATCCTCAAGGTCCTTTTTATTCCTCGAAGGGACAATCACGCGTTTTATTCCCATTCTCTTTGCGGCAAGGGCCTTCTCCTTGAGCCCCCCTATGGGAAGGACCCTTCCTCTAAGTGTAACCTCACCGGTCATTGCAACACTCTTGCTCACTGGCTTTCCCGTAAGTGCTGAAGCAATGGACGTGGCCATCGTAATCCCAGCTGACGGTCCGTCCTTCGGGATAGCCCCCGCAGGGACGTGTATATGGAGATCTACCTTCGAGAAGAGGTCGTCGCTAATGCCGAGATTTTTCGCCTTGGAACGAACATAACTGAGGGCCGCCTGCGCAGACTCCTTCATCACGTCTCCGAGCTGACCTGTAAGCGTAAGGCCGCCTTTGCCTTTCATAGTTGTTGCTTCCACGTAGATAATGTCCCCTCCCGTCTCTGTCCACGCTAGGCCCGTGGACAAACCTACCTCGTCCTTCTCCATCTCCTCTTCAGGCAGATACTTGGGGACACCGAGAAATCTGGGCACGTTTC
>CAZNTS010000188.1:0-5721 GCA_964576045.1 uncultured Nitrospiraceae bacterium
ATTCTGACGCCTGGCCTCGAATCTCCGGACCGGTTAAGTTCGATGGCAGTGGACACCTCTTCATCGGAAATATTCAATCCCTTTCCCTTAGGAAAAATAAAACGAAGTTTATCAAAGCCGCCTCCCGAATCGCCGGTCTTATAGTTCAGCCCTTGGTGCGGTATCTTACCGGTCTCAGCCATGTGCCACGTGCTGGCAAGAAGCTCAGCCGGCCACCGTTTGTCTCCAAGGATTTCAAAGGACGGATTCAGTCGTAGCTCGATCGCCTTTTCAGGGCATCTGCGTACGCAGTAGAAATCGTTTGCGCTGCAAGGAAAACCAAGACAGAAATGCTCGGCAGCCACTCTGACTTTTTTTGAGCCAGCCTTATAAACGCCATAGGGACAAAGTGTTATGCAGAGACCGCAATTATTGCATGCCTTGGTTACCGTGATTCGATACTTTCCGAGAGGGTTGCGGAAACGGCTTGGCGCCGGCTTTATCTCGGGCAGTGTAAGTGCTTGTGATTCGTTTACCATTCATCAACCCCTTTTGCCCAGAGTGGCGAAAATATTCTTTTCAAGATCTTCAAAGAACATGGCCCGGCCCATCTCGCCCCGGAGTCTCCTCACCTCCCGGATACCCATGGCGCCAAGTATCTCAAGAAGCTGGTTATGCCAGCCTGATATCAGATTTCTTATGCGGCCGGATCCCCAGATGGGATCAACGCCCTCAAGCCCGACAGGGCAGGAAATACCCTCTTTACAGCGGCGGCATACCCTGCATTCCATGGAGACGAGCAGCGGTATATCGACAGATAGGAGGTCAGCGCCACAGATGATCTGCTTTGCCACATGTTCTGCCATCGCAATACCCCCGCCCGCAACGAGCGTAATCTGATCGCGGACGCCCTTCTCCACCAGGTAAAGGTGGATCTCTTTCAACCGGTCCCTTATGAAGAGAGGTTGGTCGGCCTTCTCACGTCCATATTCGTCGGCAAGAAGATGTACCGCCTCGGCCCCTTCCGTCGTGAGACGGTAAACATTTTCCGACGCGTCAGGGCTGAGTTCCATCCTGATGATTGTCACAAGGTCAGGGTACTTCTCCTTCAGTGCGTTCTGTGATGTGATCGCTCCTTCTCCGTAGGGTATCTCTATTAATCGTAACTCACGTAAAACCGAATGATCGAGATCGGAGATCCCTTTATCAGCGCAGAGCACCATGTTGGGGAGATACTCCTGCATCGCAGGATCAAAATCGCTTTGCCGTATAACAGCAAAGGTACCCAACGACCGTGCCCCTTCGAGAAGGGCTAGATTAATTCCCTTCCGTGGCGGCGACCAGGGAAGGATGTCAAAAATGATCGGTAACGGTATCTCCACGATTGGCGGAGGAGTGGTGGAAAGGGCCCCTGATTGATCGAATTCGAGGGCCATCATCTTACGGCCTATATCGGTGACGGTACTTATGTATTCGCGCCCATGGATACCATCCCTTGTAGGCCTTACAATTTCGGACATGTCTGTCCACATGGCGTCAAAACCGGGCCCGGAAAAAGGCCCCCCGTAACCGGCGCCAGAAACTGGTATACGTCCGGCTTCCGCCTGAAACCAGAGTGCCGAAATAATCTCCGGTGTCCAGTAATGATCTCCAAGAGCTTTATATGCCGGGTTGAGACCCTTCTGAATAAGCCTGTTCGGACAGCCCTGGACGCAGCGGAAGCAGTCTTTGCAAACACTATCGAGGGATTCGAGCATCTGGCGTGCATCAATGCCCCTCTTTTCATACACCTTGTATACGCAATCCTTTTTTACGCAACGTGCACACTTGAGGCACCCTTCTTCCCATGCAATGACCCCTGAGCGGGTGATCGACTGAAAACGGTTCGGCGCCTGTTCTGTATGAATGTGATACTTAGGGGGCATAACTCTTCCCTCCTCTCAAACCTGAGGCCGCGGGAAAAGCTTCGCCTCTTCCACTATGCGCGGGACTGCTTCTTCCCATTCTATAGCCATGATATGGACTCCGTGAACGCCTTCCATTTCCTTGAGGGCCTGGATTGTTTCCACGGCTATTTTGATTCCTTCCGTCCGTTGTTGTTGTGCTGGTAGCGATTTCATTCTATTAATGATCTCTTCGGGCACATCCATACCAGCTACCTGCTTTGCCATGTACTCCGCCATACGGGCAGATTTGAGGGGTGTGATCCCACCGAGGATAAAGGCCTTGTTATCCATCCCGAAGTCTCTTATGAGGCCCATCCACTCTTTGAAACGTTTCAGATTGAAAATGCACTGGGTCTGTATGAACTCCGCACCTGCCTCAACTTTAGTGGCGAGACGTGCGGCACGGTACTTGAAGGGGTCTGCAAACGGGTTTGCCACGGCCCCGATAAACAGTTGAGGGGGCCCAGTTAACTTTTCCCCTCCAATGATTTCGCTGGCATCTCTCATCCTGCGCACGGTTTGAATCAACTGAACGGAGTCAATGTCAAAGACGCCTTTGGCCTCGGGCTGGTTGCCAAATGACTGGTGGTCGCCGGAAAGGCAGAGGATGTTGCGTATACCAAGAGCGGAGGCCCCAAGGATGTCTGACTGTAGTGCTATACGGTTACGGTCACGGGTGACCATCTGGAGCACAGGGTCAAGCCCCTCGGCTTTCAACAATGCACATGAAGCGAGGCTGCAAAGGCGAACCACGCCGGTTTGGTTATCGGTGACATTGACACTGTCGACGTAACTTTTGAGAATTTTCCCTTTACTCTTCACGACCTCAGGGTCGGCTCCCTTCGGTGGGCCACATTCAGCAGTGACGGCGAAATCTCCTCTGTTCAAGACTTTGTTCAGCCGGCTTTCAGTTATCACGTTCTCTGGTCCTCCCTGCGGATTTTCCTCGGTCCTTTCCCCTGCTGCTTTGACCAATCGGCCGGGGGATGAACCTTTCGTAAAAGGTCAAGGCGACCCATATTTTCGAGTCTGGAGACGATGATCTGCCACGCGCAGGGCACATCGGGATCGACCTCACAGTGTTCGGTCTTAGAGCCGCCGCAGGGACCATTGAACAGTCCTTTGGCGCAGCGGGTGACAGGGCAAACAGCAGCAAAAACCCCGAGCTTGCAGTCACCGCAGCCACGGCAGTTCTCCAACCAGAGACCCGCCTCTTTTGTCTCTCCGAGGAATGTCGTATTGAGGCCAGGGACAATCAGGACCTCGGGGAATACCTCTGCAACGGCCTGCACTCCTGCGCCACATGCCAAAGAAAGGACGATGTCGTACTGGTCAATCACGTCTGTCAGCTGATCAATAAATTCATAGACACACTGGCGGTCCAGGGTCATCTCTCTCACTTCTATGTCCTTACCGGATATCTTAGCGTCCATACGGAGAGCGGAAGAAAGAAGTCCGACCTCCTTTTCGCCTCCCGATGCACACTCAGCCACGCAGGACCCGCAGCCTACTACCAGTATTTTCCTGTAGTGTGCAATCATCTCTTTAATTTCTGATATAGGTTTTCTTTCACCAGTAATCATGCTCCCACTCCTTTATTATCTGCCGTTCTTGATTTCAACCCTGGTTTACTTTCACTGGAGATGGTCCGATTGACGCCTCCCGGGCAAGGAGCTCCCGTGCAAGCTTATCAATGGTTACGATGCTCTCTGGAGAGGTGACGATCAACTCCAGTCGCTCACGCTCAAGGCCTATCTCTTCGATCAATCCCTGGGCATAGGTTATCCGCTTTTTGGCACGTATATTGCCTTCTCGATAATGGCATGCACCTTCGGGACAGGTGACAAGATACACCTTGTCAGCCCCTGCTTCAAGCGAGCGCATTAGGTGAAGAGGATCAATGCGTCCACTGCACGGAAGGGGAAAGAACCGGATTTGTTCGCCAAGTTCTTTCTCAGCAGCACGTCTGTTGACGTCCTGATTCAGATCCAGTTGCTGGCAAAAAAAGATCGTAATGCTGAGTCCGGCGTTTTTCTGGTTCACAAGAGCTCTTTTTATCCTTTCCTTATCAGTAAAAAACAACGTCTATACCTTAATAGCCGGCGTAGACGCTGTCGACGGTAAACGTTTACTGATCGAGTATAATAAAAAGTAGGGTGCGTTTTTGTCAACTCGGACCAAATACGTCCATTTTGCTGTTTGCCCTGCTCCGACAAATGAATGATTGCACCGGAGGTGGAGTTGATACAAAGGCGAGCTTTGCTTTCTCGCGTGAGGTAATCCTATTGTCCTGGTTTTGTTCCCTCAATCCCCGGTTACGACGGCCTTGACCTTCTCCTTACTGCTGATCTCCGCGGCCATCTTCCACGCTTCCTTCCTGTTTTCGAACTTACCGATAAGAATACGGTGGAGCATCTCTTTGTCTTTTGGAATGCTCTGAACAAAGACGTCGTAACCCTTGTCTCTGAACTGTTTTAGTACGGCCTCGGCGTTCTTCTCATCCCTGAACGCTCCGACTTGAACAGAATAGACGGGCCTCTTGGACGGCCCAGGTTCGGGCTTTGCGGCCCTGACAGGCGATGGAGAAGGGGGGGCTGCAGGGGGGACAGCTGTTGCCTGCGAACCGGTTTGCTCAGGTTTTTGCTGTGGCGCAACTTCAGAGGGCTTCTGGGGTGCAGGCGGAAGCGCCTTCACCATAGCCGGTTTTTTCACTTCCTCCTTACTGATCAGGCCAATCTTGAAGAGAACGAACCCTGCTGCTGCCAGGACAACGAAAATGGCGGCGGCAACGGGGAGAATAGTATACCTGCTTCCTTGCCTCCTCCGCCTTCTCAGGGCCTTCCTCGACGTAAACGTTGCATCGTCCTCCCGAAAGGTGACATCCTCTGCCTTCAAGAGTTCTTTCGGGTCCTCTTCTTTCTCCAGGGAAGTGGTTGCACCGGTTTCAAGTGGCTCTTCCTCTGCTTGCTCGGCGAAACTTTCGCTTGGAGAGGGCGCTGTTTCAGGAGCATTCAACGAAATGGCGCTGGCTGTCTTTGACAAAAGTTCTTCCTCGGTGAACAGTTTGCCAAGTGCGTCAACAATGCCATATTCTGAGCGATAACGCGGGTCGAGCTCACCTTCAAAAGATGAAAGGACTATGATTGGCACTTTTTCCAGCGCCTCTGTCCCATGGATCTTACTGCATATCTCAAGGCCGCTTCCTCCTGGCATGGTAGGACTCACGAATATCAGAGCCGGGTTCACCTTTCTCGCCATTGTAATGCCGAATTCTTCAGTGGATGCGATGAACACGAGATAGTCTTGGGACTCAAGCGCAGACTCGATCCTTTGCGCCATTTCGGTGTCGGAATCTATTACCAGTATTGCCTTGTCTGCCATGGTATTAGAGAGTCTCCCAGTATTTTGACGGCATGTCCTCTGCGAGCCTAAGGGCGCCGTTGGACCCTGCGAAGAGCGGATCATCCACGCATGTGATGCTACAGGGCCCAAACTCTTTCAGGGCATCCTGCAGGTATTCGCGTATACCTCTGATCAGGCTGCCCCCGCCGGCAAGCACAATGTTGTTCTTTATCTTAACCTGGAATTCCGGGTCGAAGCGCGCGATCATCTCGCTCGTCGTCTCGACTATTGCGGGGAGGATGCTTTCGCATGCACGGCGTATCTCATTCTTGATGTCATGCATAACGGGTTTACCGTCAACAGGGATCTCGACGAGGATGTCACCTGCGATGTCCCTCACGAAACTGAACTGTTCCTTGAACTTGCGGACCATGTTCTTGTTGAATTTTGAGTT
>CAZNTS010000189.1:0-7496 GCA_964576045.1 uncultured Nitrospiraceae bacterium
CCCCGGACCTGCGGCGTCCTCTTCGTGCCTATCATCGGCGGCTTCTTCCCCTTCCATATCGACTTCGTCAGAGGGGCAGGTCTTCTCGTTGCCCTGGCAGGGGCTCTTGCCGCAGGTCCGGGGCTCTTGAGAAAAGGAATGGCAGACCTCAGGCTGGCTCTCCCCGTTGC
The DNA here is from genome assembly GCA_964576045.1 of uncultured Nitrospiraceae bacterium. Taxonomy (GTDB): domain Bacteria; phylum Nitrospirota; class Thermodesulfovibrionia; order Thermodesulfovibrionales; family UBA9159; genus CAZNTS01. Next base: position 171 of record CAZNTS010000189.1, read on the forward strand.
TCTCATCGCATCATCATGCGCAATAGTGGGTGCAATGCTGGGGCTCGCTCTTCCCGCCAAGGTCGTCAATACGGCGCTGGGTGCAACGATACTAGGTATTGTAGCGATCATGCTCGTGGCTAAAAAATCGGAATATCCTGAGGTCAGAGAAGCCGATACGCTTTCAACGGCACTCAGAATAAGCGGAATTTATCACGAAGCATCCACAGGACAGGACATCAACTGGAAAATCCACAGAACCCCACAGGCGCTTTTCACATTTATCCTCATAGGTGTAATGGCAGGCATGTTCGGTCTTGGCGCCGGGTGGGCCAATGTTCCGGTCTTGAACCTCATGATGGGCGCTCCCCTGAAGGTCTCAGTCGCAACATCCAAATTCCTGCTCTCTATCACCGACACGTCCGCAGCCTGGATATATGTTAACAGTGGCGCAGTCCTTCCAATGATCGTCATTCCATCGATTGTTGGCATTATGCTAGGCTCCATCGTAGGTGTCAAAATACTCGCAAAGACTAAGCCCTCAGCTGTCCGGTATATAGTTATCGCCATGCTACTTTTTGCGGGCCTGAGAGCGTTGCTGAAAGGGCTCGGTATCTGGAACTGAATACGTTTACAGTAAAGGGTTTGTCACATAAGGCCATGCGCCACAAGTTATAAGGAGGTAGAAATGGTAAGAGAGGTAAAGGCAACAGAAGAGCAAATTGCTTACGCAAAGCTCCTTGACTTGGGTATGAAGGTAGGTCTGCTCTCTGTAATCTGCACTTTTACCGTATACGTTGTGGGAATCCTCGAGCCCCATGTACCGCTGAGAGATCTTCCGATATATTGGAGCATGCCTGTAAAGCAGTACCTTGCGGTAAATAGCATCCATCCGGGCTGGTCATGGCTCGGCATGCTAGGCAAAAGCGATTTTCTCAACTTTACAGGAATCGCGTTCCTCGCCGGTATCACAATTTTTTGCTATATAAGGATCATCCCCATTCTATTCAGTAAAAAGGACACCATATACGGCGTCCTCGCAATTATAGAAGTGTTGGTGCTAGCCCTCGCAGCATCAGGCATCCTCAAAGCAGGGGGCCATTGAGATGAATGGTCAAACATGTCCTATGGTATGAATTCCGTAGCCAACCATCTCACAAGTAAAATAACCTTTTGGGCTGGGCGAGGGATCCCCTGACTTAAGGATTGCCTTTCTAGTAAGCCTTGCGCCTTACTAGAAAGGTTCGGTTCTCCGTTTGCGTCTCCCCCGCCCGCATAGCCTCGCGCAGCACAGGTGATGATGGCCACAAATTTCTGCAGATGGGTATGCGGCCTGTGAAATTACCGTGTGTAATTGAGAGGAACAGTTTCCTTTCATCCCTGAGGAGGCGTCGAAGAACCATGCCGAGATAATCATCATGCAGCACAAGGGACACGCCTGACTTAAAAACGTTTTATGCTGCGAAATGTCACCGCACGAATCATTGCTCACCTACCCTGTGATTCACCAACATTCAGGGGGGAAGCCTCTCGCGCTTCAGAGCAAGGTGCTCGACTTGTCGTCTCGAAGCTAGCAATAATCGAAAAAAGGCATGCTATAGTTGATCTTCGAGTCCATATCTCTTAAGTTTTCGCCAGAGGGACACTCTGTCGATTCCCAATATCTGGGCCGCCAACGTCCTGTTTCCTCCCACCTCATTCAATACCCACTTGATATACGAGATCTCCTGTTCTTCCAGAGAGGGGATCTTGCCTTCCTTCTTCCTGAATGTTCTTATATTAAGCTCCCTCAGGTCTTCGGGAAGATGCGCCACTTCTATCGTATTTCCATTGGACAAGGCAACGCCTCTCTCAATAATGTTCTCAAGTTCTCTCACGTTTCCCGGAAAACCATAACTCATCAGAAGTGCGATCACCTCCACGGATATTTCCGAGACGGTCTTCTTCATCAGAGACGAGTACTTTTTCAGAAAATAGTAGCAGAGCAGTGGTATATCATCTTTCCTCTCAGATAGCGGCGGGACATTGAGAGAAACCACGTTCAACCTGAAATAGAGATCCTGTCTAAAGTTTCTATTCTTTGTGGCATCCTGTATATCGATGTTAGTGGCAGCTACAAACCGTACGTCCACATGCAGCGGCTCCGTTGCTCCAAGCCTCAGCACCTCCCGTTCCTGAATCACCCTCAGGAGTTTCACTTGCATGGAAGGCGGCATCTCTGTAATCTCATCGAGGAATACAGTCCCACCTGATGCCATTTCTATCAAGCCTTTTTTCATGGTCGTTGCTCCTGTAAATGCCCCTTTTTCATGACCAAAGAGTTCGTTTCCGAGGAGCTCCTCGGTAAAGGCACCGCAGTTTATAGCAAAAAAGGCACCTTGCGAGCGCGTGCTGTGGAAATGAATATACCTAGCAAGGAGCTCTTTGCCTGTACCACTTTCTCCTGTTATGATGACATTGCAGTCGGTGGGAGCTATTTGACGGGCGGTATCCAGAAGTTTTTGCATGCCAGCATCCTGTGTGATAATCTTCACCTTGCCCTGAAACTTCTCTATCTGCTCCCTGAGTTGTCTGTTCTCACTTTTCAGTCGTACTTTCTCTACGGCCTCCTCGACGACTTTCCTCACTTCGTCCAGCTTGAACGGCTTTGCGACGTAATAAAACGCGCCGTGCTTCATGGTTTCGACTGCGGACTCCAAAGTCGCGAACCCAGTGATCATGATTACTTCGGTGTCAAGAGAAAGTTCACGGCACCTCTTCAATATTTGCATCCCGTCAACCTTTTCCATTCTCAGGTCTGTGAGCACTACGGCAAATTCCTGCTCTTCAATCAGCTTAAGGGCGTTCGGTCCGCTCTGTGTTGCCGTCACCTCATACCCTTCCTTTTTCATAACATGCTCAAGGTTTTTGAGCGCGATCCTCTCGTCGTCCACAACGAGTATCTTTGCACTGTACTGCATACCATTGTCTCCCTATATCCTAGTCGTTATCTGCCCCACAGATTTACTCGTTCTTGATCGGCAAACTGACAAAAAATATCGTCCCCTTCCCTGTTGCGCTTTTCACTGCGATGCATCCGTCATGCTCTTCTATGATCTCATGGACTATAAAAAGTCCGAGCCCTGAGCCCTTTCCAACATCCTTAGTGGTAAAGAATGGATCAAATATCCTGTTGAGTATATCGGCAGGAATCCCCGAACCTGTGTCCTTGATCTCAATATCAACGGTATCACCCTCGATAGTGCACTTCCCACGATATTTTAGATAGCTGTATGTCTCGGCGGTCTCACCCGTCTTTTCCATTGCTTTATGCTTTCTTGAGGTAATCGTCACTTCGCCCTCCTCCCCGACCGCCTCAACAGCATTTTTTATAAGGTTCAGAAATGCTTGCTGAATCCTTTGCTTGTCTGCAAATATCAGTATGTCCTCCGGAATATCAAGGCTGATCACGATGCGTGTCGGGACCTGGCCCTTCACAAACCTGATGGTTTCCTCAAAAATCCGTCTGAGGAGAAGGTTTTCTTTCTTGAAATCCTGCTCCCTTGAAAATTCAAGAAGAGAGCGCACGATGTTCCTTGCCCTGTCCGTCTGTTCGTCTATCTGGTCGACCAATTCCTTCTTGTATCCCATGTCTGCGTCCTCGATTTCTTCGGCCAGTATCTGGCACGACGAAGAGATATTCGAAAGGGGATTATTCAACTCATGGGCCACACCCGAAAGGAGCGTCCCCAGAGAAGCTAGCTTCTCGGACTGTACGAGATGTCTCTGTCTAAGCTCCAATTCCCTGAGCATCTTGTTGAAAGCGCTGGTCAGGGAGACTATCTCCCTGTCATGCGAATCTATGGCTACTTCCTTAAACCTTCCCTCCGCGATCTCATTCATGCTTCCTTCCAACGCTTTAAGAGGTCTCACAACCAGCCTCGAAAGCGCCTGACCGACAAGGACAGCCAGAAGAGAAAGAGAAAAGACCGCCAGTATCAGCACCCTCTGCGCCTTATACAGTATCCCTTGAAGATTCTGCCTCTCAGTCCTTGAGATTTCCTCCGCCATAGTAATGATATGTTTTCCCGTTTCCCTGATCCTTCCCTCTGATATCGTTCGTTGCATCCCCACCATTGCGTCCGTCCCCTTGGAAAACGACCTGTCTGCTTCGGAAAGAGAGGACGCATACTGGACAATAAGGTTTCTGTAACGCTTCAAATCATCGCGCAAGTCAGAAAGCTGTTCAGGCAATGCAACGCTGCTAATGCCCCTGAAGTTGCTCTCGAGCAATTCCTGCGCTTTTTCGACATAACGCATATTTTCCTGATAATCGAACATCTGTCCATAAAGAAAAAAATTTTTTTCGAATCTTCTGATTTCAAGGGTCGTGTCAAAGAATTCTGAAATAATCTCACCAAACATTATCTTCCTTTCGAGAAACCTGAGTTCCAGCAGTGTAAATAACGAAAGGCCCACAACGATAGCCATGGTCCCGTAGTACCCTAACGTGATCTTCCGACGGATGCTGGAGCGGTAATGCAACATATGTAATTCTAACAGGTGATATTGCAATTGGCAACAGACAGTAAAGGCACTGCATGAACCGATAGCTGGAATACTTTGACAGAACAATGATATTCTTGATACCGTAATAAAGAACGCAAGCATGCTGTTTTGAGAGGCATACATTGATTCAGTGGTTCCAACAGAATTCACGCGTGCGCCCATCAGCCCAGTGATCAAGCAATGAGCTTCTTTAGAAAAACAGAGGAAACGCTCCAGAATTCCGCGATAGATGAATTGCGGCAGACAGTCGCTGCAGCAGCATTGCCAGCACACGTCCGGCAGGTGGCCGAGAAGGAACTGGCGACGTTGTCAAAGATTGCTCCCGCCACAGCAGAATACTCCATCGGGCTCACGTATGTTGAGTATATTCTCAGTCTTCCGTGGAACAAAAAGACTGATGATAACTTGGACATTTCCAAGGCGGAAAATATCCTCAACGAACGGCATTACGGCCTCAGCAGTATCAAGGAACGCATTCTCGAACATCTTGCTGTGAAGATCCTGATTAGGGAACGAAAACCTCGGATACTAATAGTTGATGATGAGGAGATCGCCAGAAAAAATCTGGAGCATATCCTGAAAAAGGAAAACTATGTGGTGGTGACAGCGGCCAATGGCATAGAGGCGCTTGAAAAGATGGAAACATCTGAATTCGATGTGATTATGACTGACCTTCGGATGGAAAAGGTGAACGGAATGGACCTTTTAGAGAAGGCGAAGATTCGCCACCCTGACTCCAGAGTCATTATGATCACCGCTTACGCAACCGTGGACTCGGCCGTGGAAGCCATGAAGAAAGGGGCATTCCATTACATCACAAAGCCCTTCAAGTTGGACGACGTACGGTCCGTTGTTAGAGAAGCGGTCGACAAAATGCTGGCCACCATCTCGGCAAAGGGGTCCGTCCTCTGCTTCACTGGTCCTCCCGGCACAGGTAAGACCTCTCTTGGCAGGGCCATAGCTGAGGCGACAGGAAGAACTTTCTCCAGGATTTCATTGGGAGGTATGAAAGATGAGGCTGAAATAAGGGGCCACCGCAGGACATATGCCGGGGCAATGCCGGGTCGCATTATAGAGGAGATCCGCCGTTCCAAAGTAATGAACCCAGTTATGATGCTTGACGAGGTGGACAAGATAGGGCTTGACTTCAAGGGTGATTCGGCCTCCGCCCTGCTGGAGGTTCTCGATCCAGAGCAGAACCGCGCCTTCATGGACCATTATTTAGATATTCCTTTTGATCTCTCGAACGTGATGTTTATCGTGACGGCTAACATTCCCGAAAACATCCAGGAACCTCTCAGGGATCGTATGGAAGTGATAGAGTTCGCCGGTTATACCGAAGACGAAAAAACGAAGATCGCTCAGGGGTTCCTCGTCCCACGCCAGACTCGTGAGCAGGGTCTTTCCGACTACAAACCGGCATTCACAGAGGAGGCTCTTCTGAAGATCATCCAAGAACACACGCGTGAAGCAGGCATAAGAGAATTGGAAAGACAGATTGCAAACGTTTGTCGGAAGATCGCTGCCGAGTTTGTGCATGGCAGGGAGAAGGTCAGCCATTTCGTAGTCACTCCGCAGGCGATCGAGAAATTCCTTGGGCCAAGGAAGTACTATTTCGAGATAACAGGCGAGGAGAGCAAGATTGGCGTGACCACAGGCTTGGTGAGGACCGAAGTGGGGGGAGACATCATCTTTGTCGAGGCCGCTAAGATGAAGGGCGGCAAGGAACTCATCCTCACCGGTTCGCTAGGCAACGTTATGCGCGAGTCAGCACAAGCCGCTCTCAGTTACATAAGGAGCAATGTTTCTCTCTTCCACATACCTTATGATTTTTTTGACAACCATGATCTTCATGTCCATGTTCCAGCTGGGGCTATACCGAAGGACGGTCCCTCCGCTGGCGCCACTATTGCCATAGCCCTTATCTCACTTCTCTCGGAAAGGCGGACGAAGATGGACGTGGCGATATCAGGAGAATTGACACTGAGCGGAACGATACTTCCTGTAGGAGGGATCAGGGAAAAAATACTGGCGGCGCGCAGGGCAGGTGTGAAGACTGTCATACTGCCACTCAAAAACAGGATTGACGTCGACAATCTCGGGGATGACGTCGTACGCGGCCTCGAGATCATTTTCATTGACAGACTTGAGGATGCGATTGACAGAGTGCTTCTTAGCGATTGACCTTTCTTAAAAAGTTGAAGGATCTTCCGGGGGAAGCTCCATCTCGTCGAAAGGCATGATGCCGAGCTGGGTCATTACCGATTCAATTCCTTTCAGGACATTTTCGTAATCAATCTCTATATTGTCACGGTATAGCACACTTTCAACCAGTTCGTCGAACTCCTGGTAATTAAATGTTCCGTCAAGGACCCCTGACCGTGTCAATATTTCATAGAGGGTCTTATCGTCTTTTAGATTGTCGTCTGCTCTAATAATGAGCCTTTTTTTTCTTTCATTTGACGCGCAGTACCATTCAAGCGCCACACAGAATGCGTCGTAGAGGGTCACGATTCCAGCAGATATCTTGCCCTGTCGCAACCTCCTCCTACCACCGCGGATGTGAAGCTTTGCCCGTTGCAACGGCCCCTTCTCATGGCCTAACGCGCCTTCATCCATCAGCCCAGCGTGGGGCACTATAAAGTCTCCTTTCAGGATATTATGAGCGGCTCGATACAAAATATCTCACAACGTCATATTGTATCACGGCTTTGCCGTCAGGCAAGTTCACCCTTTACCACATCCCCTTCATCATTTAACAATGTTTCACCTTTTATGGCGCATATTGCAATATGCAAC